>JAHEYX010000133.1:0-6412 GCA_023251415.1 Chitinophagales bacterium | reverse complement strand
GGAGGGTTTATTTGGAGTACGGATGAAAATGGAAAACCCTGGGTAGCGGTTGCTTGCCAAGGTACCGGTGCAAGTGTGTGGATGCCTTTAAAAGATGATCAGGCAGATGAGCCGGATGAATTTACTTCTATAACCTTTCACTATCCGGAGGGATTACGCTTAATCAGTAATGGTCGTTTGTTGAGTGAATTTCCAGGCACTGACCCCGGCTCTTTACGCACTACCATATATGCCGTTAGAAACCCGATAAACAGCTATGATATTACGTTTTATTTAGGCGACTATGTGCAGTTTGGCGAACTTTATAAAGGTGAAAATAGCAATATGATGTTGAATTATTTTGCATTGCGATCAAATGAAAAGAAGGCGCGTGTTCAATTTGCCATGACCCCTGATGTACTGCATTGTTTTGAACATTGGATGGGGCCATATCCATTTAAAGAAGATATGTATAAGTTGATTGAAGCACCTTATGCAGGTATGGAACATCAAAGCGCTGTGGCTTATGGAAATAAATATAAAATGGGTTACTTAGGTCGTGATCGAAGTAAAACCGGAATTGGAATGCAATTCGATTTTATTTTGGTACATGAAACCGGTCATGAATGGTTTGGCAATAACATCACCGCCACAGATATAGCGTGTAATTGGTTACATGAAGGTTTTACAACTTATGCAGAATGTTTGTATGTAGAATGTATGTTTACCAAAGAAAAGGCTTTTGAATATACGCGTGGTGAATGGAAAAATATTCTTAATGACAAACCTATAATAGGACCGATGGGCGTTAATACTGAGGGTAGTAGCGATATGTATGACAAAGGAAGTGCTATTGTTCACATGATTCGAATGTTTATTAATAACGACGAAGCATTCCGACAATTGCTGCGCAACATGAATCGTGATTTTAGCCGCCAAACGGTTACTGAAGAACAAGTGGAAGCATATATTGCTCAGAATGCTAAATTTACTTTTGATAGCAAACCCTTTTTTAAACAATACTTGTATACCACTCAAATTCCGCAATTGGAATATTATCTGAAGGATGGCTTTTTGTTTTATCGTTTTACAAATTGCGTTGCTGGTTTCACGATGCCTTTGTTATTAACCATTTCTAAAGTTGCTACAACGGTAACCGTTAATTCCAATTGGAATAAAATTGCGTGTGCTACCAGTAAAGATTTTGAGTTGCCACTAAACTACCTCATAACATTCAAAGCACTTTAAGGAAACCAATACCATGAATTATTTACGTTTTTTGTTGTTTCCTTTTGCCTTGCTTTATGGCTTGATAACTATTATTAGAAATGCCTTATACGATAAACGAATTTATTATTCTTCTGAATACGATTTCCCATTAATAGGTGTAGGTAATTTAAGTATGGGTGGTACCGGCAAGACACCACATGTAGAGTACTTAATAAAATTATTGGCTCCGAGTTATTTGCCGGCTACATTAAGTCGCGGTTACAAACGCGCTACCTCAGGGTTTGTTTTAGCAGATGAACAAGCTACAGCAGCCAGTATAGGTGATGAACCCTTTCAATATCATTTTAAATTTCCGGAGCTGGCGGTTGCCGTTGCTGAAAACAGGGTTTTTGGTGTGGCTGAATTGTTAAGTGCTAAACCGGAAACACAAGTGTTGATTTTGGATGATGTATTTCAGCATCGAGCTTTAAAACCGGGATTTCAATTACTAATTACCGACTATAAACAACTATTTACAACGGATTATTTGATTCCAATGGGGCGCTTACGTGAATTAAGAAGAGGAGCGTCAAGAGCTGATGTGATCGTGGTCAGTAAATGTCCATCTACTATAACACTTCAAGAACAGGAAAATATACGAAAAGCAATAGCAAAGTATAGTACGGCAACAGTTCACTTTTCGTTTATTAAATATCTTCCCGCTTATCCATTGTTTGCAAAAGAGGTACTTGAGCTTAATCGATCAAAGAAGATTATTCTGGTTGCAGGAATAGCTTATCCAAAGGCTGTTTTGGACGAATTAATGCAACAGGGATACGAGTGTATTCCATTTAGTTTTTCGGATCATTATAATTTTAGATTAGATGATTTGGAACGCATTAAGCGAGTTGTAATGCAGCATGGAAATTCTTTATCCGCATTTCAATTGTTAACCACTGAAAAAGATGCCATGCGTTTACTTCCATACAAAGATTGGTTTCTGGAAAATGATATACCGCTGTGGGTTCAACCGATTGCTGTTGAATTTAAAGATTCGAAATTTGATGAACAAATTTTTGAATACGTTAAACGAGCTAGTGAAGATTAGTTTTTTAGTACTGCTATCGGAAGATAGGAGCGTCCTTCACGCGTCTTAACTCCGATTAAATAGTGCCCATTTTCTAGTCCTAATTCTCCAACATTAAAGGCTAATTGATTAAACCCTTTAGCCATCAATTGGTTCTTGCGTAAATAGATTAATTCGCGGCCTAAGGCATCAATAATCGTAACGTTAACGTGCAAATCAGTTGCTAATTGAAATAAGAGTACAGCATTGTTTTCAATTGGATTAGGTGCGCATTGGAGAAAATAATTTACAGAGTTATTCTTTAAATAATCCAAAGCACTTAAGTCTTCTTGAATAGTTGTAGTCCAAATGCTTGTTACTCCATTATCCGTTCTATTCCAAATGGGGTGAACCATGCCATTATAGGCACTTACATTAATATAATCGCCTATGAAAACATTGGGGTCAGCCAAAAATGGAGTAGCACTTATTTTAGAATTTGTAAAATGTTGTCCTCCGTCTTTTGAAACGGCAAGAAAAACATCGGTACTATCATTGCCTTTATGGTTGCTGCGATCATAATAAACAATGTAGATATAACCGGTTACTTGATCGATGCTCATCCAATTTAAAAATTGGTGTGTGGAGTCCGTATCGTTGTTTACTTTAACGGTAGGCAACCAGGTATTGCCTCCATCAAGCGAACGTGCCAGAAAGATGTCTGTGTTATTGCTGCCGTTTCGTGTATCACTCCAATTGATGTAAATGGTACCATGATGTGGGCTATTGCTTAAATCACAGGCTGTTACAGGCATTCCGTTTGTGCGATTCATTCCCGGTACCACAATTTCCCATCCGCCATAATGGGTTGCAGCAATAATATCGTTCGTAAGCCAAGTATTGCCATAATCGGTTGAACGGTCAAAGAAGATTGTATTTCCATTCGACCATGAGATATAAATTTCGCCATTTGGTCCTACACAAGGCACAGCTCCTTCTGTAGTATTATCCGAATCAAAGCAGTCTCCGGCTGTTTCACTTATACGTGTTGGATTACTCCAATTAACACCCCCATCCACTGATTTAGCAAATAAAATTATACTGCTATCGGCGTTGCTTACATGGAAGCCAAAGGGAATGTTTTCATAATGATCAAACTGGGTCCAACTGGCATAAATGGTATTCGTAGTAGGGTCCACACATGTCCATTGTTTATCTTCAATTTTGTTGTTAGTGTTACTTCCTAAATAATAATCCCCAGGCCAAGTTAATCCACCGTCAGTAGATTTTTGACAAACTATTCGATCTAAAAAATTTGGTGTTCCCCAGCCACCATTCGGATTGGATAAATGGAAATAATAAAAGTGCCCATTGGTATCGCAAATAATTGTCGGATCGCCCCAAACGCCGGACTGAGAGGTCATTACATGTTTATTCCACGATAACCCACCGTCTGTACTGTGATATACAAAATTCAAATTTGCACCGGCAACCAGCTCATTGGTATGTTTTGGATTGATGGCAATTGAAACCTCATTGGGGCTGTTTTGGTTATCTATTAAAGTATTTACCGGCTGTGCACTGGCTAAATGCGCTGCCAATAAAGAAACTACAACAAGAAGGAAATAATATTTAATCATACCGCTAAAATAAATTAAATTTTACCGATATAACATTAATTGCTGTTTGTACTAATTAGAATTCGAACAGTAGCTAGTAGTTAGTATTATTCTTTTACAAATTTTACGGTCTTAAAACCCGGAGATGCAATATAATAACATCCGTTTGCTAGATTCGAACAATTTAAACTAAGCTGATTACCATTTATTTTAAACGATTTCAACAATTCGCCGCTTGAGTTATAAAGTTGAAAGGTATTGTTGGAACAGGTATTTATATGCAATTGTACTGAAGTGCTGGCTAGGGTAGGAGTAACCGTGAGCAATGTTTGTTGAATGGCGTTTTCTTGTATTCCGGAGCCCGAACCATTGTTCATATTACCTACTTTAAAGCCATTTCCAAAACTACTTACCCAAACTTCATTGCTGTTATAAGGATTAAAATAAACACGTTCGGGTTGACGAAACGGATAGGCAGTTACGTTATTCCAAACCGGTGTTGCGATATTCATGGTTGTACTAAACCATAATCCTTGTGTTTCTGTAGTTAAGAATGCTTCATTATTGTTTTTGGGATTGAAAGTTAATGAAGTAACTCGATCAAATTGTGTTCCGGTAAGCTTGGTCCAGGTGGTACCTCTATTGGTGGTTTTATAAAGACCTCCTAAGCCATTTGGTGCTCCACCCCAACCGCTGAATACTGCTACATACCAAGTGTTTTGACTGGCATCACTGGGATCAACAACTACATCTTTAGTCCAATAATGCATCCCCGGATCACTAACATCAGTCCACATTGAACTGCTCGATAATGGGTTTAATAAAAACACACCGGAGCTATTGGTAAAACTTCCACTACTATTTCTTCGACCGGAAAAAGTACAAACGACTTTCCCGTCATTGAGAACCACTAAACAAGCAGGATGCCCTTCGGTACGTGGTGGAGCAGGAAGCTGTGTCCAAGTAGATGAAGCTCCATTGTTTAAATCAGTAGTCATCCAAATGCCACCTAAGCCACTGCCATAGTTTATTACTGAAGCATACATGGTATTCGGGTTATTGGGGTCAATAGCTAACCAGAAAACGGGATGATTAAATTGATGTAAAGTCGACCAATTCTGTCCTCCATCAGTGGAGTAAGCGATCTTGCCGCTAGCATCATTCACATCCAATTGTGCATCTGCTAATCGTGTGCTTTGATACATGTCATGCACCGAAGAAGTAGCCGCATACATTATTCCGCTTGTGGATTCCACAATTCGATACATCGAATTTACACTCAGTCCATTATAATTAAAACTCCAACTGTTACCGGCATCCGTACTTCTAATAGCACCAATATCACTGAAACAGGCCATTTGATTTGTTGAATCATGCCAATGCATTTGCCAGGCAGTTGTATTTTCTAAACCTATGCTGTGATAAGCTTGATGAGTGGGGGTAGCAGCTCCGGCAACATGCTGATCGGCCGCTGAAATATAAGCTTGGCGCCATGATGTGCCGCCATTATCAGAAACTTGTATAGTTCCAAAATTTCCAAAAACAACTTTATTGGCATTGTTGGGTGCAACCGTTATTCCGAAACAAACTTCGTCCCATGTCCATTGTTTATCTCCGCCACTTCCTTCCCACCCGGTTATAATATTAGCATTGCCGTTGGTATTAAATACTTTTGAAAACGAGGAGGCTGCATTTACAGATTTAAATACCAAAGGACCTCCGGTTGTATTGTCTTTACCACCCAGGTAAATAACAGCGGCATCATTTTCTGCCATTGCAGCATACATTAAAAAATCGTTTGAAAAATTGAAGGAAGAGGAATGGGTAACCCATGTTCCATTGGCATTATCCATGGTATAAACGCCTGTCGCTAATTGGTAGTTGTCCCAAGGCATAATTCCATTATATAAATTGCCACTTGAAGCTGTAATAATAACAAATCGTGTTGTTCCATTGCTTTTGCCAGCAGCAAAACTCCAAATACCTTCGCCAGCATTAATACCGGTGGTAGTCATTAAATTGAAAGCAACACCTCCATTCGTAGAATAAAAAACACCTTCATTAGTAGCGATGTAAATTGAATTACCGTCCCAGAAAGTTCCGCACATAATTAGGCCGGCCCCCATGTTGGTCGCATGATGAACTAAATTAAAAGAAGTTCCGCCATCGTTCGAAAATAAAATATCACCATAAGCGCCAATGATTAGTTGATTTGGATTCGCGTAATTAGCACTCATTTTATAAACATTCCCATAGGTGTTTACATCATAGGAGTTAAGTTGCGTCCATGTTTGACCTCCATCAATGGTTTTAACTGGGTATCCTTGATTACCATCATTAAAACTACAATAGGCAGTGTTTGAATTAGACGTAAAACAATAAGTAGAAGTATTAAAAACTTGTAATTTTTTATAATCGATTTGGGTGTAATTTAGTCCAAAGTCAGTGGTATGAAACAGTTGGCTCATATCGCAAGCCACATAGAATTCATTATCATTTGCCGGGTTAATAGTTGGGAAGAACAAAGCGCCACCACCTC
>JAHEYX010000132.1:6836-8059 GCA_023251415.1 Chitinophagales bacterium | reverse complement strand
TATTCAACTTGAATACCTACAGAATTTTTTCAGTATAGAATTCGCTAATCTAGATTATACCCAGGCAGAAAAATGCCAATACCAATACCGTTTATTGGGTGTAGATGGCGATTGGGTAAATGCTGGTACTTCTACCACGGCTAGTTATACAGAAATTGCTCCCGGTAATTATGTATTCATGGTTCGAACAGTAATAGATGGCATTCCAAGTAGTGATTTTGCTTCTTTGCATATACATATTTCATCACCATGGTATGCTACTTATTGGTTTTATGCGGCATTGGTAGTACTTGTTTTAGCTGTGATGTATATTGTTTATCGACTGCGATTGCAATTTGTATTGCGTCAAGAGAAAATAAAAATGCAAGTAATGGTTGAAACACAAGAGCAAGAACGTCGCCGTTTAGCACGGAACTTACACGATGATGTGGGAGCGCAATTGTCAACTGTCAAATTATTTTTGGGAAAACTAATGAAAGATGGAACTACAGCAAACACAGCCACTCCTATGCAAATTATCAATGATTCCATTAATGACATTCGTTCTATATTAATCAGTTTAAGCCCGAAATCCTTGGAAGAAAACGGCTTGCTTGCTGCCATCGAAGAGTTGGTGAATAAGATTAATCAAAGCAACGAGCTGCAATTTCATTTGAGTATACATGGCTTCAATCAACGTTTGCCGTTAGAAACCGAAACGGCTTTGTTTCGTGTATTACAAGAGTTAATAAATAATACGATTAAACATGCCAATGCTACATTAATAAGCATGGATTTAGTAGTTCGTGACGGGCATTTATATATAACCTATGAAGACAATGGGATTGGTTTTGAAATGGGTCAAGTGCATAAAAATTACGGACTGGTTAATCTCGAAACGCGCATACAATTATTAAAAGGGCAAATGGAAATCAATACCGGTAAAGGTTTGGGATTTGTTGCTACCATCGTGGTACCGCTATAGGATTTAAATTAACTACATTTACTGCGAAACATTTTCTCTTAGTTAGCATGTCGAAACCTAAACTTTTAATAGCCGATGATCATAAGCTTTTTAGTATTGGATTAAAATCGGTATTACAGGATTCGCAATTATTTGATACTATTTTTTATGCAAGTAATGGCATTGAAGCTGTTGATACCATTGTAAAGGAAAAAATTGAATTCGTATTAATGGATATCAATATGCCTTTATTAGATGGGGTAGAAGCCACCCGCCAAGT
>JAHEYX010000132.1:1077-6826 GCA_023251415.1 Chitinophagales bacterium | reverse complement strand
GCCATACTGCCGGCTACTAAAATTATTATGGTAAGCATGAACGGTGATTATCATTCGGTAATGAAAGCCTTGAAAGTAGGAGCAGATGGTTATTTAATTAAAAATACCGATGAACAAGAATTAATCAAAGCCATTAAAGTTGTGCAGCAAGGTGAAATTTATATCACTACAGCCTTAACAGCTTTGTTTCAAAAAGATTCCACACAAAAGTTGGAACGAAAAGAAGATTATATACAATTTACCGAAAATCTTATTAGTCCGCGTGAAAAGCAAATTGTAAAACTAATAGCCGATGGTTTAACCAATCAAGCCATCGCAACCCAATTGCAATTGTCGGTGAAAACCATTGATACACATCGAAAAAACATGTTAGCCAAATTAGATTTACCCAATACAGCCGCTCTGGTAAAATTTGCTTTCGAAAACAAATTGATATAAGTAGAAAATCTAAGATTAACCATAATATACACCTTTTGGTGTATTGTACTGTCCCCAGATATAATTGAATTTTAACCCATTAAATCAAATGGGATGATTTCTACAACTACTAACCCTTCAACACCAGCCGGAATAGCCGCCATTACAGAACGTGAATTGCAAATTCTGCGCTTTATAGCTTTAGGTTATACCTATCAACAAATAGCCGATGAACTTCAAATTGGTTATGAAACGGTTCATTCGCATTTACGTCGCGCTTATAAAAAGCTGGGTGTAAATAGTAGAATGGGAGCTATCATTGCTGCTTATAAACACCACCTTATTGATTGATTACCATTAAGACAGGGTAACAATTTTCTTTTCCGGTATCTAGTTATAAACCTCCTTTAAATATGCGACAAATTCCCCACCTTTTTCTCAGCCTCCTCTTTCTGGTATTGGCTTTTACTGCCAATGCCCAAGTAAAAATCGGCAACAACAGCACAACCATTAACAGTGGCTCTTTATTAGAATTAGAATCAACCAATAAAGGTATTTTATTGCCAAGAGTGGCTTTAAGTGATACCAGTACATGGGCCTTATCGGGAACACCAACTGACGGTATGTTGGTTTACAACACAGCAACGGTAGCCGGACAACTTGCTCCCGGTATTTATATTTACAACAGTTCGAAATGGAAATTGATTACCACCACTACCGGCACGAAAGCTACCAACTGGACCAGCACCGGTAATAGCGGAACAACAGATGGGGTTAATTTTATTGGTACTACTGATAATGTACCCTTAAATTTTAAAGTGAATAATCAAGTAGCCGGTCGAGTTGATTCAAGCGCTTCGAACACTTTCCTAGGATATAAAAGTGGTAAAGCCCTTACCAGCGGAACGGCACTTACCGGCTTTGGTAAAGAAGCTTTATCAGCAAATACAACCGGTATTAACAACACCGCAGTAGGAAGCACGGCTTTAAAATTTAATGTGACAGGTAATAGAAATACTGCCGTAGGTTCAACAGCTTTATTTGCTAATTCAAGTGGTTCTGATAACGTTGCAATTGGGATGGGAGTATTAGCTGCAACTACTTCATCTACTGATAATGTGGGTGTTGGTTCATTATGTTTGGCTAGCAATAATAGCGGAACGGGCAATACAGCCATCGGAAAAAGCGCGATGAATTTAAATTCTACCGGCTCAAGTAATATTGCTATGGGTAAATCTGCTTTATTTAATCTTACTTCCGGGAATGGAAATTCGGTTATCGGTACCAGCGCATTTCAAGCTACCACTACCGGTGGTTTTAACGTTGGTTTAGGTTTTGAAGCCGGTGCACAAAATATTAGCGGAAAAAACAATGTGTTTATAGGCGACTCATCCGGTCGCTCCAATGTAACCGGAAATAACAATACCTTAATCGGATATAAAACAACAGTCAATTCAGCAGCTTTAACCAATGCTACAGCTATTGGTTCATTGGCGCGTGTGGATGCAAACAATGCTTTGGTTTTAGGTGCTATTGCCGGTATAAACGGTTCATTAGCCAATACCAACGTAGGCATTGGAACTAACAGTCCGATAACCTTGCTTCATGTTAAAAATGGTGCATCCGGTGTATCTTCTTATTCCGGATCTCCTATTACTGTCGAATCCAATTTTGATGCGACTATAGGTTTTGCAACTTCGAGTTTTTCCGGTGCAGTTTCAGGTTTAAAGTTTGATGTGAGTGGTTCATGCGTAACTAATGCTTCTATTTTATACAATACTTCCTTTAACCGTAAAGGATTTACTTTTACCACCAACCGGGCTTGTTTTCTTGCTACTAATGCTGTTGCCATGATATTGGATTCTGTAGGAAGATTGGGACTGAATACCCTGACACCTACAGAATTTATAGATGTAAATGGAAAAGTAAAATTTGTAAACCTACAAGTGACCAACGGTGCTGCCTTAAATAAAGTATTGGTTAGTGATGCAAGCGGTAATGCTACTTGGACAGATATGACTACTGCACAAAGTAATGCTTGGGGTGAATCGGGAAACACCGGCACCAGCGCTTCAACCGCTACTTTAGGCTCAACTATCAATCACAATTATATGGGTACAGCCGATAACCATGATTTGGTTTTTGCGACCAATGCAAAAGAACGTATGCGTATCGATTCTATTGGTTTTGTAAGTATTGGCAGTAAAAGCCCGGTTAGTCCTCAAACGAATGCAGGATTGATATTAACCACTACAAATACCGGTACTAGTTTAGGGGGCTTGCAATTCAATGCCATCGGTACCTCCTCTGCTCATATTGATTATTTACGTGCCAATGGAACGGAAACCGCACCTACTATCTTAACTAATGGAATTCCGATTGTTCGAAACCTTTATCAAGGATATTCCGGCTCCGGATTTTTACAAGCAGCTGAAATGTCAGTTATGGTAGATACTACTATTACAACCGGACAAATGGCAGCTGCATTTGTATTTTCTACTAAACCACTAACCGGCTTCTCTACCGAACGTATGCGTATTGATCATAATGGAAATATTGGTGTTGGTATGTCTGCTCCTGCAAGTTTATTACATTTAGACAATGGTCTTGCAACTTCCAATTATACCAAATTCACCGCTAGTACCACAACCGGATTCACTGTTAATGATGGTTTTGATATTGGAATTAACAGCACCGGTACTGCTGAAATTCGTCAACGTGAAAACCTCGATCTTGATTTTTATACGAATAATACCAAATTTATGACCTTAGATAATACCGGTTTATTAGGCGTTGGTATTGCTGCTCCAACATCGAAAGTACATATTGATAACGGGACGGCCACTGCCACCTATACGAAGTTTACTGCCAATGCTACTACAGGAACAACTGCAACTGATGGTTTTGATATTGGAATTAGCAACACTGGTGTAGCTGAAATTCGCCAACGTGAAAATACAGATATGGATTTCTTTACGAATAATATCCGTCGTATGACTATTGATAATGCCGGATGGGTTGGTATTGGAACCTTTACACCACTAGCACCTATTCATTATTTTGGTGGTAACTCCGGTGCAACAGCAAATAGTAGTGCATCACTTTATCTCGAAAAATCAAGTAATAACTATATTCAATTGGCTACAACAACAACCACAGAAGCAGGTATCATTCATTCGAATTCAAATTCTAATGTGAAAAGTGCAATCATCTTTTCAGCTAATGGTGATATAAAATTACGTTCAGGTGGAAGCAATACGCGTATCTTTATTGACAGTACCGGTAAAGTTGGTATCAATAATTTAACTCCTTTAGCGCAATTAGATGTAAACGGCTCCTTTGCCATTTCGCCTAATGCTACAAACAATATTACTACCGACAATCAATTGGTAACTGTTGGCAATGAAAGCTATTTGCGTATTTCTTCTAATAACACTACAGCCAGTTCCAGAACCATTACGCTCAGCAACGGGTTGGTTGCCGGTCATCACTTAATTATTGAATGTTTCTCAAACAATATCGAAGTGGCGGATAATGCAGGTACTAATAATACCAATACCACCATTACACATGCTATGGGCGTCGGAGATGTCATAGAAATGATTTGGAACGGAAGCGATTGGCTTGAACTTGCTTTTTCTGATAATTAAAACCACACTACCATGATACGTATTTTATTTCTAGTGCCAATGGCATGGTTATGTGGCTTAAGTGCTTTGCATGCCCAAGTTACTTTCTTCAATTCCGAACCAACACATATAGGTGCGAATGCTAACATCAGTGTTTTTGGAAATGTTACGGTAAAAGGAGCACTTTCCTCCGCTCAAGGAAACGGTACCCAACCGGTTATTAATTTTAAAGGAACTTCCTGGACCAACGATACCGCTCTAGCCAATTTGCAAGCCAACCCGAGTACCGATACCGGAGCCGTTTATGTATTTAATGGTGCTGCATTGCAAACGATTAATGGTGGTAGCAAAAGTGCTACAGATATAAATTCCTATTTTCCGAATCTTGAAATAGCCAATAATGCCAATGTACAATTGCAAACCAAACATGAAGGATGTAGTGGCGCATTAGTTTTAAGCAGTGGTAAATTAATATTAAATCAAAATAATTTCACTAATGGTATTGCAACAAAAGCCGGAAGTATTATCGGTTATACTGAAAATAGTTTTGTTGTAACCAATGGAAGCAGCAGTGCCGATACTGCCGGTTTCCTTATTCGAAAATTAGTTGCTGCCAATGTAGATTATCCGATCGGACCAAGTGTTAACAGCTACGACCCTGCACGTTTACAACTAACAAGTGGTTCGCCTCAGTTAATGAAAGTGCGTGTGTTTAGTGGAGCCTCTACAACTGGCTTTGGAACCAATGATGTAGCAAATGAAAGCTGTGGTGTTACTTGGGATTTGATTCCAACCGCAGCATCACCAACAGTTACGCTTACACTTGATCACGAGGTTGCGAATGAAGGTGCACAGTATGTAACGAATCGTGGGTTTGGATACATCACCCATTTTACCGGTGGCGCACCTAATGTAAATGGTGGTGGATTATCGAATACCCCTTGGGATTTAATTACAAGCGGAGCAAGCGGTACTAGCGGAACAATTAGTACCGGTGCTGCTATGAGCACTCATGCCGAACATACACGCAGCGGTATAAGCAGTTTTTCGCCTTTCAGTAAAACATTCAACAATCAAAATACACCTCTGCCTTTGCAATTGATTTATTTCAATGCCAATAAGCAAGAAGAACACGTTAGTTTAGTATGGGCAGTTGAAGGTAATAAAGATGTTAAAGCGTATTGTATTGAAAGAACTGAAAATGCTGATTTTACAACTTATGTAACGCTTGCAACAATTGCCAATACCAATCAAACAACTTATACCACTAACGATAATAAACCGGGCAATGGTATTTATTATTACCGTTTGAAATTATTGATGAATGATGGAACGTTTCAATACAGTAAGATTCGTGCGGTGCAATGGAATGAAGGGGTACCAACAAACAATAGTTTTAAACTTTGGCCTAATCCAATTTCAGCTTCACAGGTGTTGAACTTGAGCTTTGACCCGATTAACGAACAATTGTATTTGTTAGTTTATGCTTCAAACGGACAAGTAATTGCCGTGCATGAAATTGCGGCTAATGAAAGCAGTATTCAAATCAATTGTGCAGGATTAGCTAGCGGCAAGTACATGCTTCAGTTGCTTTCGGCAGCAACAAAACGAAGCATCGCCATTCAAACCGTTGAAGTGCAATAGTTTTTTTATTTCTGCGTATTGAATGCATACCCGCCATTGATAAATTGTTGGCATGATAC
>JAHEYX010000132.1:0-1067 GCA_023251415.1 Chitinophagales bacterium | reverse complement strand
CACTTCGGCTGTGTTTTTTAGACATTCCCCTTTACTACAAAATCAACTATAAATTACTCCTGAACTAATTCGATTTATAGTACATTTGTCTTGATAGCACAAAGCATACTCGCGCTATTTAATAAGCTAATGTCAAATTAATTCATGAAAATTAATATACCAACAGATAAAAAAATAATCCAAGGCACCATAGCCGATTATTATTTTATGGACAATGGTATTTTGGTATCCTTATCGAAATCGCCAAAACGTACGATAGAAAATATAAGAGCTAACAAAGAATTGATTGCACAAATCACTGGCAATAAAAAAGTGCCTTTACTGATTTATTTGACCTCATCGCCAATGCCCAACAAAGCAACGCGTAAGTATGTCAATCAAGTATTACCCGAAATGTATACTGCTATGGCTATGATTTCAGATAACGGTTTAGGCAAGTTTATTATGAATGTCTTATTCAAATTCAATAAACCGGTAATTCCGATGAAGTCGTTTTCAAACGAAGCCGATGCCGTAGCATGGTTAAAAGATTATTTGTAAATTGAATATAGCAATGGGGAGAAGTGTTTTATTTAAGCCTTGATCTAATATGTTTCATTTTTTTATGACATAGACTATAACTTTTCTAGTTTATTATTTACTTCTAATAAAAGGTAAAGCGCAAATCTGAATTTTTTTAGTGACTTCTAACTTCATTAAATATTCAGCTCACCCTGCGTGCCTTGTTGCATGTAGTTCTCTTTTGCCAACCCTTACTCGGTTTTAAACAAGTTACACAATTTTCTTTAAAGTCCCATTATCCCATAATTTTTCAAATTGATTCTATTAATTTAACTGCTATGAATTATATTCGCTTAAAATTGCATGAACATGGATTCTGAATTACGTCCTTTTACTAATGCCGATTGCGAAAGCCTTGCTTTATATGCCAATAACTATAAGGTGTCGAAAAACTTGACCGATGCTTTTCCGCATCCTTATACCATTGAAAATGCTGCTGCTTTTATAGCGATGGCTACTGCCGAACAGCCCATACATATATTTGCTATTGCTGTTGATGGGGTGGC
>JAHEYX010000131.1 GCA_023251415.1 Chitinophagales bacterium | reverse complement strand
TGTCCATGTATCGTGTAAGCGGCTTAATGCTATTATTTACAGCATTTTCACTGCACTTAACCGTAGCACAAACTGCTAACTCCAATTTTTACAATCTGCAACAGAAGTATCAAAAGCAGTTTAAACGTTATGAAAAAGAAGTACGAAATGATCGTGCTAAAACGAAATCGACTCAAAAAGTGGAGGAAAATGAACAAGGCGGCTATGAGATTTATAAACGTTGGGAATCTTTTAACGAGCCACGGGTGTTTCCATCGGGCAATAGTGCCTTACCTTATCAAGCAGCAACAAATTTTCAAAACTACCGCAATGATTTGAGTGCGAATCGGATTACCGGTGCTAATTCAAACTTGGTAGGTTGCAATACGCCTTGGCTTTACTATGGCCCAACTACTAATCCGGGAGGCGAAGGTGTTGGTCGTGTTAACTTTGTTCGTTTCATGCCCGGTAATAACAATACCCTATTTATAGGAACACCTGTTGGGGGCTTATGGAAAAGCACCAATGGCGGAGCAAGTTGGCAAAACCTAACCGATTTTTTACAACTCATCGGTTGTTCGGATTTGGCCATCGACCCCACTAACACCAATATCATGTACCTCGCAACCGGCGATGCTGATCATTTCGATACCGAAAGTATTGGAGTTTGGAAAAGTATTGATGGGGGCATAACCTGGAATCCTACTTCCCTCACCTTTAACTTAGGTACTACTAAACGAATTTCTAAGCTGCTCATTAATCCAAGCAATACTTCCATCATTTTAGCCGCCACAACCGATGGGGTGTACAGAAGTACCAATGCCGGTTCTACCTGGACTTTAGCTACCGGAACTAGCACAGCACCTACCTATCCTTCTATTCGTGATCTTGCTTTTAAACCGGGCAATCCAAACATCGTGTATGCCTGCAATACCGAATTGTACCGCTCTACTAATGGTGGTCAAACCTTTACGCAAATTACCAATGGTGTACCGAGCAGCGCATCTTTGCGCCGAATGAGCATAGCAGTAACGCCTGCCAATCCAAACTATGTATATTTACTAACTACTGATATAACCAATTATGCCTTTGAAGGGTTGTACCGTTCTACCAATAGTGGCTTAGCATTTACACAACAGTCCACTATCAACAGTTCCGGAATCAATATTTTAGGTTGGGATCCGTTTGGCGGCGATACCGGCGGTCAAGGTTGGTACACCTTATCCATAGCGGTTTCTAATACCAATGCCGATTCTATTTGGTGTGGCGGTGTAAATGTATGGGCTTCGGGTGATGGAGGTGTAAATTGGAACTTATCGGCTCATTGGTACGGAGGTAACGGTGCTCCTTATGTGCATGCTGATATTCATGCTTTATTAACCGAACCGGGAACTGTCGGACGAATTTGGGCAGCTTGTGATGGCGGTATTTATTATACAACTGATAATGGCGTAACCTGGAACGATCAAAGCCAAAACCTGCCAATCGGTCAAGTATATGGTATAGGACTTTCAGCAACCGACACCTCATTTTTGGTTGGTGGATTTCAAGACAATGGAACCAGCAGCAGCAGCAATGGCTCTTGGTCAAAAATTATGGGAGGAGATGGAATGATTTGTTTTATTGACTATTCTACCAATCAAACCATTTATGCAGAATATTATAATGGCAATTTTCACATCTCAACGAATGGTGGAGCAAGCTTTAACAATATCTCAATAAGTACATCTGAAGCGGCTAATTGGGTAACCCCTTGGTTGCAAGATCCACAAACACCTCATACCATCTATGCAGGTTTAGAAAATGTGTGGAAGTCGACCGACCAGGGAAATACTTGGAATATAATAAGCGGTTCAGCCAGTATGGGAAGCGGAACTTTTGTAGCCTTGAATGTGGCTAAATCCAATCCGAATTATATTTATGCTGCTAAGAAAGATAAGTTATGGAAAACAAGCAATGGAGGCTCATCCTGGACGGATATAACAGCCGGTTTGCCTGTTGCCAATGCCGAAATTACCGATATCGAAATTGATCCGGCTTTGCCAAACAAAATTTGGATTACATTTTCAGGTTATTCAGCATCCGATAAAATTTATGCCAGCACCAATGGAGGCAGTTCCTGGATTAATTTGTCAACCGGCTTACCAAATTTGCCTTGCAATACCGTTGCTTTCAGAGCACATGCATCCGGTTCACTTTATGTGGGAATGGATGTAGGTATTTATACACGCGATAGCTTAACCAATTTATGGGCTTTATTAAATAACCAATTGCCAAATGTGGTTATTGCCGATTTGCAAGTTTATCCGGCTGCCAAACAATTGCGTGCTGCCACTTTTGGACGTGGCGTTTGGATTTATGATTACACTGCACAAACACCGCCTAGCGCAGCTTTTACCAGCACCATCCTGAATACCTGTACGCCAATGCAAGTGCAGTTGAACAACAATAGTTTAAATGGAGTATCGTATGCCTGGTCGTTTCCGGGAGCTACACCTTCTTCATCCACTGCCGCCAATCCTACAGTGACTTATACTAATGCCGGCAATTTCAATATTCAATTAATCGTGAGCAACAGTTGCAATTCCGACACCTTATTAATGAGTAATGCGGTGCAACTAACCGCCACCAACATCACACCCAATGCGGCTTTTACGGTTAATGATTCGACACAATGTTTAGCCGGAAATAACTTTGCATTTACCAATACAAGTAGCGGAGGAAATCTGTTGAGTTGGAATTTTGGGGAACCTGCGTCCGGAGCAGCGAATATATCAGCAAGTACCAGTCCGACGCACACGTATTTGACAACCGGTAACTATTTGGTTACCTTAAAAGACAGTGTAGCCGGCGGTTGTAGCAGTACTTTTCAAAAGCACATGTTGGTTTCGGCAGCCGATACTTCACGATTTACGATTAGTAATAATAACGGTTGTACCCCTATAGTAGCAAGCCTTAGCAATCAATCCGTAGGGGCTCCAACAACTATTAATTGGTTGTTTCCGGGTGGAACACCGACAAGTTCAACAGCCGCTAACCCCACAGTAATTTATACTGCTATCGGCAATTACAACATTACCTTAATTACGGCTAATGCTTGTAAAGCCGATACCATGGTGCTTTCCAATGCTGTTCAAATTACTGCTGCCAATAGCACACCGGTTATAACAGCAGCTTGTGCCGATACGAATCAGTGTTTAAGCGGTAATAGTTTCCAGTTTAGCAGCAATGCCGGATCAACCTTAATTAAACAGTGGACCTTTGGCGATGGGCAACAAGATACCAGCAGCAATTGTCAACACAGTTATGCAAGTGCGGGGTATTACACTATACAACTAACAGCAGCTACCACAGCCGGTTGTAGCGATAATGCGAATGTGTTGGTTCATGTAGTATCTCCCATCAGTGTAGGAGCAATCAGCGGCGCTACTACAGCTCAAATCAATCAACCGATAAGTTATTCGGTTACCAATCAAGTAGGTATCGGATTTCATTGGATAGTAAGTGGTGGAACGCTGATAAGTGGGCAAGGGACCAACTTTGTAAGCATACAATGGAATACGGTAGGTATCGGAACAATCAAGGTTTATGCTATGGCAGCTTGTTCGGATACAACTACCAAGCACCTCGATTTAATGAATGGTATTACCGAAGTTAGTTCAGCAAACGAAATAACCCTTCATACCTTAGTGGCGGGGACGAAATATGCATTACGCATGAACAATCCGGAGCAGGTTTGGGATTTAACGTTATATGATGCCTTGGGGCAGGTATTAAGTACAGCACAAGCCATTCGAAATGAGGCAATTATTGATTTAGACAACAGCTACGCAGTAGGGGTCTATTTAGCGGTGCTTCATAATCAAAACGGGCAGCAAGCACAATTTAAGTTGGAAAAGCGTTAATCAGGTGTTGTCAAGGGTTTCGGCCTTAAATTTTCCACATCTACTACCTTATCAAAGATTATAAAATCAAGAAACGGGTTGTAGTTTATGGAAAGCGCTTGTTTTTAAGGCAATTTACCGGATTTTAAGGATGTAAAAAGGCATAAAATTATTTGGCAGATTGCCATAATATAGCTACATTTGCATCCCTCAAAAAATTATTTATTAACAATTAAAAAACGCATTACATTGACTGACACTAACAACAACGCAGCAGTGATGGCGCATGACGATTTCGACTGGGGAGTTGATAAACGGAATGCCACCCACTATTCAAAAGAACAAGTTGCAAAACTTTCTGAGCTGTATGACAGCACCTTCAAAACAATCAACAACGACGAAATAGTTAAAGGTACTATTGTTGGTTTAACTAAAACTGACGTAGTAGTAAATATCGGATTCAAATCGGATGGATTAGTTTCGTTAAACGAATTCAGAGATATGCCTTCTATTAAAGTGGGTGAAGAAATTGAAGTTTATGTTGTAAACAAAGAAGACAAATCTGGGCAATTAATTTTATCTCGTAAAAACGCTAAATTAGCTAAGGCTTGGGATCAGATTGTTAGCGCTTACGAAACCGGCATTATCGTTACCGGTTTAATCACCAGCAAAACAAAAGGTGGTTTGATCGTTGACATTTTCGGTTTAGAAACATTCTTACCGGGTTCTCAAATTGACGTTAAACCGGTTACTGATTATGATGGATACGTTGGTAAATCAATGGAATTCAAAGTAGTTAAAATTAACGAAGTTATTAAAAATGCGGTTGTATCGCATAAAGCCATTATCGAAAGCGATATCGAAAACCAACGTGCTGAAATTATCGGCAAAATGGAAATCGGTCAAGTATTGGAAGGTACAATCAAAAACATCACTGATTTCGGTGCATTCATCGACTTGGGTGGCATCGACGGATTATTGTACATCACTGATATTTCTTGGGGACGTATCAACCATCCAAATGAGGTGTTGAAAATGAACCAAAAAATTAATGTGGTTGTTTTAGGCTTTGATGATAACAAAAAACGTATCAGCTTAGGGTTGAAACAATTAACTCCGCATCCTTGGGAAGTATTGCCGGAAGAAATTAAAGAAGGCGCTAAAGTAAAAGGTAAAGTGGTTAACATTGAAGAATACGGTGCATTCATCGAAATTCAAACCGGTATCGAAGGTTTATTACACGTTAGCGAATTAAGCTGGAGCAACCAACCAATCAACTCCAAAGAATTCTTCAAAATGGGAGATGAATTTGAAACATTGGTAGTTACTTTAGATAAAGAACAACGCAAAATGTCGTTGAGCTTGAAACAATTAACTCCTGATCCTTGGACTTTCATCAACGATAAATATCCGGTTGGCAGCAAACACAAAGGGGTGGTTAAAAATATCACTAACTATGGTGTGTTTGTAGAATTCGAAAACGGTATCGGCGGTATGGTTCACATCAGCGATTTGTCTTGGACAAAACGTTACCACCATGCAAACGAATTTACTAAAGTTGGCCAAGAATTAGAAGTGGTGATTTTAGGATTGGATATCGAAAATCGTAAAATGTCATTAGGACATAAACAATTGGAAGAAGATCCTTGGGAAACTTTCGAAACAATATTCCCGGTTAATTCCGTTCACGAAGGTACTATCGTTAAAAAAGACGATAAAGGTGCTGTAGTTGCTTTACCTTATGGCTTAGAAGGATTCGCTCCTGCTAAACATTTGAAAAAAGAAAACGGTAAAATGGCTGAATTGGAAGAAGTTTTACCTTTCCAAATTCTTGAATTCGAACGTAACGATAAACGTATTTTAGTTTCTCACTCTAAGTATGTTGAGCAATTGAAAAACGAAGGTAAAGCTGCTGAAGGAGCTGAACGCGTTGCAGAAGAAAAGAAAACCAAAGAATCCGTTAAAACCATCAATGAAAAAGTTAAAAAATCAACGATGGGTGATATCGATGCTTTGAGCAAATTGAAAGCTGATATGGATAAACAAGAAGGCAAATAAGCTTCTGTTTATCTTACCAATAAAAGGCCGTTTATCGCAAGATAAACGGCCTTTTTTAATGCCTGTTTTTTAGCATTTAACTGCTACTTAAACTACTGCTTCTTATTTCGAACGATAATAAAGTCCAACTTGAATCAGTGATTTTGTTAAACCAACTTCCATCAATCCACCTAACTGTTTACCGATCGCAAAACGAGTTCCCATGCTTGCTTCTGCTCCTACAGGTAGTATCTTATTCAACCGATAATTAGAATCGCCGGAGTATTTGCCATTGGTATAAGCATAAGAAGCCGTGTATTTATAGCCCATGCCGGCTCCCATAAAAACTGAAAAACTTGGTTTATTTACAAAATAGAAATTACCGCGCAATAAAACACTTACCGAATTGTAATCGCGGCGGTATTTGTTGATGATTAACGTGGTATAATTACCCACTGATGTATAGGTCATTAGATAATCTTTATTGACCCAATTGGCTTGATAATTCAAGTAATTGACGCCAATACCTAAACTGAAATAATTGCTTTTCATTACTTCAAACTTGGCATTTAACTGCCCAATGCCTTTGATAGAAAAGTTGCTTTGACCGCCTATCAAATATTGAAATTTAGCAAAACTGCCAACCCCATACGATAAGGTAAAAAGCTGGTTTCCTTTGGTTAGGGTTTGCGCTTTTAAAGCACCGGAAAACGAAAGTGCTATACAGCTAATTAAAATAAGTTTACGCATAATAATAGGTTTAATAAATGGAAAGAACTTATTAGGTAAGACTGAAACCAAGTTGATCCGTTGTCAATAAAAACGACATAAATTCAAAATCTACAGGCTCGTCTAAATCAAAACAGGCATGTGGCATTTCATATATCAACGAATGATCGGTAATAGCAGTATGAAACTTGCTTTCAAAAAAATTACGTCTGTAAAAATAAAAAGAAGCATTCATGTCATAAACCGCAGGTGCCGATTGGCGTGTTACAAAAGTGCCGTGTTTAACTAAGCCATAGTACCCGTTTTCATGGCGCTCAACCATATTAAAGTAGGGGTTGCGATGCGCCTTATTTACAGAAAACAAATTTAAGGCATGCGGGTCATTTCGTAACAATTCGAACCCGGCATGTAAGTCAGCAAGGGTGCGCAAAGGCGAAGTAACATCTAAATCCAATACATACTGAAATGGGGTGCCGCGCTTTTGCTCTTCGTGACGTAGAAGATCTTTTAATACCGGTAATTTTCCGGCAGTATCGGTAGCTAATTCTTCCGGTCTGACATAATCCGTTTGCAGCCCGTACTGTTCGGCTACTGCTTTAATTTCAGCACTATCAGTAGATAAAGCAACAATGCCATTGTGTTGTTCGGCAAAAGCCTTAGCGGTTTCAATACTATAAGCTATCAAAGGCTTTCCGGCAATGGATCGGATATTTTTACCTTTAATACCTTTACTGCCTCCCCGGGCACAAATCGTAATGAGTAACATGATCAAAAGTTAGTTTAAACGGTTATACACTTTAAAATTAACTATAAATAGGCCACAAATAAACTCCTTTTATGCTTTTTTTTACAATTTCTTTCCATTTCAACCCTTAAGAACCCACTTTTTTTCCATTTATATTTTATACCTTTCGCATTCAAAATTTTATCCTAAATAAAACCAGCGTATGGCAGAAATAATCAGAATGCCTCGAATGAGTGATACCATGACCGAAGGCGTTATTGCTGAATGGCACAAGAAAGTTGGCGATTCGGTAAAAAGTGGCGAATTATTGGCAGATGTAGAAACCGATAAGGCTACCATGGAATTGGAAAGTTATGAAACCGGAACCCTGCTCTATGTAGGCGTGGAAAAAGGTAAAGCCGTTGTTGTAAACGGTATTTTAGCTATAGTTGGAAAACCCGGTGAAGATTTCAGCAGCTTGTTGAACGAAAGTGCAGCACCTGCTCCAAGTACAACTACTCCAACAGCTGAAACACCTGCTGCTCCGGAAGCCACTCCTGCTCCTGCTCCTGCAGTTGAAGTTGCTTCAGCTACTTCTGATCGTGTTAAAGCTTCACCATTAGCAAAAAAAATCGCTCAAGATAAAGGAATTGATTTAACTCAAATTAAAGGAAGTGCTGATAATGGACGTATTGTTAAACGTGATTTGGAACAAGCTGCCGCAACACCT
>JAHEYX010000130.1 GCA_023251415.1 Chitinophagales bacterium | reverse complement strand
AAAGCAGTAGTTCCTAAGCCGTTTAATAGCTGAGCAGTGGCATTAACCAAGGCTCTCCAATCGGTAGGGGCATGTCGTTCGGCCAAGAGTTGGGTGTAAGCCGGAATTTTTTCTTGCATTTTTTCGACTTTCAAATAAGCGGCTTCTTTAGCGGCGCTTTCGGGTGTCCAATCCCATTTGGTTGCTAAACTGATAATGGCA
Source organism: Chitinophagales bacterium (assembly GCA_023251415.1). Classification (GTDB taxonomy): domain Bacteria; phylum Bacteroidota; class Bacteroidia; order Chitinophagales; family CAIODY01; genus JAHEYX01. Next base: position 7,965 of record JAHEYX010000130.1, on the reverse strand, counting down.
GAAACGCGCTCGGGGTAATGAATGGCTAAAGCGGCAGCCACGTAACCTCCCATACTATAGCCAAATAGGGCAACGCGATGCAATTGGTGCTCATCTAAATACGATACTACTTGTTGAACGAAAGCTGGTATAGAAAAATCGGTGGGGTTAAAAGGTGCTCCACCATGCCCATTAAAATTAAGGGTATGTATCTCGTAGTTGGGGTTTAGCTGTTGCGCTAATTCAGTGAAAAGAGCGGCGCTACCAAGAGCACCGTGTAACAATAAAAGTGGGGGACGCTGCATCAATTAAATATTTAAGGGCAAATATAAGCAATTGCCGCAGCGCAGTGGTGTAGCGTGTTTAACTATACACCAAAATAAGCAATGAACAACATGGATAATCCAATAACAGTTAATCCGGCAATTAAAGCCGAATGTTTCTTTTTGAATGGGCGTTCCATTTTACGAATGTAACTTTCCATTTGTGATTGCGATTCCCAGTCGTTGATGGTTGAATAAGCGATGTTCATAACCTGTAGTTGTTATGCTACAAAGGTCAAATGCCTATGCTAATTCGACGTAAATCCAGTATGAAGAAAAGGTTATCAATTCGGTTAAAAGCCCTTATTTACAGGCGTTTCTTTGCCAAATAGCAATTAATGCAACAGGGTTACGTTTCCTTTTTTTGTTTCTGTTTGATTCTTTTTATCGATAACTGATATCTGGTAAATGTAAGCGCCGTCTAATTGTTTGACACCGTTATAGGTTCCGTCCCAACCTTTTGCATTCAAATCGGTGGTGCTGTATATTTTTTCACCCCATCGGTTGTAAACTTCAAAATAAATCAATTGGTTGAAGCGACGGTCGAGTAAGAAAAAGTAATCATTGTAACCATCGCCATTTGGTGAAAAAGCCGATGGGACATTGATTTCAGGGCAAATATCGGGGCGAACCCAAATCGAATCTTTCACATGGCAATTAATGGCATTGGCTGTTTCCACATAAATCCAGCCATTGGTATGACATTTAATAATCGGATTGGCGCAATCGTAACAGGAAAGCGAAGCAACTGCCGGATCGGTAGTCCATTTGTAATAGGTTATATCGTTGCTGCTGGAAGTTAGTGTTAAAGGGTAATCGATTTCGCGACAAGGCATGGCTGAATCGGCTAAATACAAGGTATAAGGTGCAGCTAAGAATAATGTTTTAGTAGCCGTAGTAGGGCAACCCGGAATATTGTCAATGGTTACCGTAAAGGTAGTGGTGGCAGAAACGCTCACAACCGGAGAAGCTGAATTAGCCCCACTCACAATAGCACCGGCCGGCGACCAAACAAAATGATAACCGCTTGGTGTTGGCGGGCAAATGGTGAATTTGGTATTCGGACGTAAAGTGCTAATGCCGGTGTTGTTAAAGAAATCCTGGTAGAGCAGCGTACAACCGGCTGAAAAGGTAGTGGTAGCGTACATCACGGTTAAAGGCGTGGTACTCGTTTTCTCCAATACATCGCTATTGCTTCCGGAAGTATTATCAAAACACACTTCAACAAACAAGCCGCTTGTACCATCCCAATCGTAGGAGCTAGTAAACGGAAAAGTATTCCAGCCTACTGTTGGGGTATAAGCCGCATTGGTATAAACCGTGGTTAAGGCAGCCGGAAATTCAGTAGGTAAGGTGCCTTGGGGGTCGTTGGCGCAACCTACTTTTAACGTAAAATTTTGATAAGGTTGTGTACTGTTAACGCTTAATACATTGAAGGCTAAGCTTTGTATGCTGCCCTGCGTATAGCCGGCGCTTATTAAATCAAATCCCGAAAAACTAAAGAGCATTCGTGAATCATCATAAAAGCCGTTTAAGAAAGTAGGGTCAGTGCTGTTATCGGTTCCATTGCCTATCTGTTGGGTGATAGGCGTTTGGGTACAAGCAGCGAAACTGGTTCCGCAACTTAATTGAGGTGGAGGAACATAACCCACTACATTAATTCCAATCGGAACGCCACTGGCTCCATATTGTGCGCAAATGCCGGTGTCTTGTGTATTGATGCGAATTTTATCTTGAATGAATAAAACGATGGAATCGCCTAATACACCGGGACCGCAATTGGGATAATGAATACGCACCACAACATTTTCTAAAGGTTCGGTCAAATTATCTTCTAAGGGAGTAATGTTGATGCATAAGGTGGTATCATAAGGGTAGAAAACCAGGCTGTCCGGAATATGGGTATAATCCACGCCATTTATAGCACTTCCGGAGATGTTGAAGTGAATAATAAGCGTATCTTCAAATTTCTTTTGACGTTCGAAGCAATAAGTACCGTTGATACAATTTTCTACGGCATTCGGATAATTGCTCACGGTTGGAGTAGCAGTTACTTTTACTCCATAAGAAGTTAAGCTATTGGCTTCGATAAATATACCCGAATCCAAAGCTCCATCAACCGCATCGGCAACGGCCAATTTGAGGTGATAGGTATTACAACGCAAAACCGGTTTTTTGGCTTGCAAAATTTGTGTAAAGCCATCGTATTGTACAGTAGTGTTGGCATTATTGGTTGGGCAGCCGGAGGTGCAAACACCGCCATAGGTGCTGCTGTTGGCATCGTTACAGATGTAATAAGCCGAGTTGGAATTGCAATTCACATTAAAGATTGAAACCGGAGTAGAAACGGTTTGCGGAACAATAGCGATGTTTTGGGTTCCGGGAATGCCCGGTCCTGAAATAAACAATGCAAACACATCATTATAGCCTGATACGAACTCTTCGTATTCTTCAGAACCCCATATATAATTAAACACTAAAGTATCGCTACTTACATAGGCATCGAATTCCAATACACAAGCATCATTGGTGGTATTTGGTGATATAATGGCATCTAAATCAGCATCGCCGTTACCGGTACCTGCACCGGTATAGCCGGTAGAATTGTTAGGGCCAATAACTCCGCTAGCTGCACCTGAAGTTAAAACGATACCTGCATTCATTCCTAAATTTGTACCTGAAGAGGTAAAGATACCTGCACCGCCACTGGGGCATGTCAGGGTTACATTAGATAGGGTAACACCTGCTCCAACTAAAGTTTGCGCCAATTGGGTGGGAGTAATGGCTGAATTGACGGTGATTTGTGCGGATGCAGTAATTATAGCACTGAAGAAAAGGAGTGCGGCTAAGGTTAGTGAACGTGTTTTCATGTATAGTTCCAAATTTTAGACCTTGCAAATTAAGGTTTATATTCCTATTTATGATGAAAATATAGTAAACAAGCCGTTTTAGCTCGGATTAAGTAAAGCAGGGGTGTTAAAATTTAGCATTTGGCTTTTACAAACCTTTGCTGTATGTTTGGCAACTCAAAAAAATAACGTATGAATCTCCACGAATACCAAGCAAAAAGTCTTTTAACGCAATACAAAGTTCCGGTTCAAGAAGGTGTAGCCTGCAGTACAGTTGATGAAGCTGTTGCAGCGTATAACCAAATATCAACAGCTACCAATAACAAGTTTGCTGTTATTAAAGCACAGATTCATGCCGGTGGTCGTGGTAAAGGTAAAATTAACGGTAGCGAACAACGTGGTGTAGCAGTAGTTAAATCTGCTGATGATGCACGCACTGTTGCTTCAAACTTGCTTGGCGGCACTTTGGTAACTATTCAAACCGGTGCAGCCGGTAAATTAGTGAGCAAAATTTTAGTTGCGCAAGATGTTTACTATCCGGGTCCTCAACCTACCAAAGAATTCTATTTATCGATTTTATTAGACCGTACTAAAGGTCAAAACGTTATCATGTACAGTACCGAAGGCGGTATGGACATTGAAGAAGTTGCACATAACACTCCTGAAAAAATATACAAAGAATGGGTACAACCGGGAGCTAAATTAGCTGCTTTTCAGGCACGTAAAATTGCTTTCAATTTTGGTTTAAGTGGTGATGCATTTAAAAACATGGTTGCTTTTGTTAGCAATTTGTACAATGCGTATATGGGTTTGGATTGCTCGATGTTAGAAATTAATCCTTTGTTCAAAACAGCCGATGATAAAATAATTGCCGTGGATTGTAAAATGAATTTGGATGATAACGCTTTGGTGCGTCATCCGGATTTATTAGCCATGCGTGATGTAACCGAAGAAGATCCAACCGAAGTAGAAGCCGGTGAATACAATTTGAACTTTGTAAAATTAGATGGAAACGTAGGCTGTATGGTTAACGGTGCCGGTTTAGCGATGGCTACCATGGATATGATTAAATTAAGCGGCGGTGAACCTGCTAACTTCTTAGATGTGGGTGGTTCAGCCAATGCCCAAACCGTTGAGGCCGGTTTCCGCATTATTTTAAAAGATCCGAATGTTAAAGCTATTTTGGTTAACATCTTTGGTGGTATCGTTCGTTGCGACCGCGTTGCGCAAGGTGTTGTAGATGCCTATAACTCTATTGGCAATATCAATATTCCGATTATTGTGCGTTTACAAGGTACCAATGCCGAAGCTGCAAAAGAATTGATTGAAAAATCAGGCTTAAAAGTACAATCTGCAATTTTATTGGAAGAAGCTGCTGCTTTGGTGAAACGCGCGGTTAACTAGTATTACTGTTGGTTTGAACTGACTTTTTTTGTCAGCTTAGCCAATGTGATGCAACCTTATTGCTATTAATTACCTCTACATTAACTATTATGCATAAATCGTTATTCCTCCTGCTCAGTATTTGCTGTTGGAGCATGTTTGCATTTGCGCAAACATCAAGCCCTGCCACAGCCACTTCCGATATTAAAGGCTTTGTTTATGACAAGAATACCGGTGAACCCATCATCTACACCAATGTGTACCTGTTGGGAACAACCTACGGGGCTACCACAGATATTAATGGGTTCTATTCCATTAAAAAAGTGCCAGTTGGTTCTTACACCATTATGTCAACGTATGTTGGATACGATTCCAGCGTTATTAAAATTGATTTGGTGCCGAATCAAATCTTTACGCAAAAATTGTATTTGAGCAAAAAAGCCCGCAGGATTAAAGAGTTGGTGGTAAAAGCCAACAAAGACGATAAAGTAACCGAAGTTCAAATTAGTGAAATTAAAGCCACTCCGGTTCAAATCAAACAATTGCCGAGTATTGGTGGTGAACCTGATTTAGCGCAGTATTTACAAGTAGTTCCGGGTATCGTGAGCAGTGGTGATCAAGGCGGTCAGTTATTTATTCGCGGTGGTGCTCCGGTGCAAAACAAAATTATGTTAGACGGGATGACCATTTATAACCCGTTTCACTCCTTAGGTTTGTTTTCGGTTTTTGAAACCGATATCATTAAAAATGCGGATATTAAAACAGCCGGTTTTAATGTGAATTATGGAGGCGCAACTTCAGCGATAGTAGATGTAACAACACGTGATGGTAATAAAAAACGAATGAGCGGTAAAGTTTCTGCTAACACTTTCACCAGTAAAGTGCTGTTAGAAGGTCCTTTACGCAAACTGAAAGAAGGCAGCGGAAGTTCTTCGTTTTTGGTTTCAGCTAAAAGCAGTTACTTGAATAAATCTTCTAAATTATTTTACGGTTATGCCGATACCAATGGTTTAGGATTACCCTATTCATTTACTGATTTGTATGCAAAATTATCGTTTAACAGTAACTCGGGCAGTAAGTTCAATATTTTTGGATTCGACTTTATGGATCATGCCAATTACCAAGGGGTAGCTGATTATAAATGGAGCTCTGCCGGCGGCGGTGCTAACTTTGTGATTAATCCGGTTAGTTCTACAGTTTTGATTAAAGGAAATTTATCATACAGCAATTATACACTTGAATTAAAAGAAGCCGATAATAAACCACGTACCACCAGCATTGGCGGGTTTGGTGCCAATATCGATTTTGGTTATATTTTACCTAAAAATGCAACCATGAATTATGGTTTAGAAGTGAATGGTTTTAAAACAACATATCATTTCTACAATCCACTGGGCATACAAGTAGGTAATGGAGAGGATCAAAACACTACTGAATTGGCGGCTTTCATCATGTACAAGAAAATTCTCAATTCTAAATTAATTATTGAACCCGGTTTACGTATTCCGTATTACGCTTCATTAGATGAATTTTCAGTTGAACCACGTTTAGGGGTTAAGTATAATTACAAACCTAATTTACGCTTTAAAGGTGCTGCGGGTATGTATTCGCAAAACCTGATCAGTACCAAGAGCGATCGTGATATCGTAAACTTATTTACAGGCTTTTTATCAGGACCTGAAGAAGAATTGAAAACTACTGAAGGAGCTATTGCAACCAGTAAATTACAAAAATCAATGCAATTGGTTGGCGGCTTTGAATATGATTTGAAGAAATTGGTAGAATTTAATGTGGAAGCTTATGTAAAAGACTTTACGCAATTGGTAAATATCAATCGCGATAAATTGCAAGTGCAAGATCCTAACTTTATGATTGAATCAGGCTATGCCTATGGTGGCGATATTTCGGCTAAAATTGAATACCGCCGCATCTATTTGTGGTTGGTTTATGGATTAGGATTTGTGAATCGTTATGACGGAACAAAGAATGCAGATGGTTCTAAATTCTATTATGCACCACCATTTGATCGTAGAAACAATATCAACGTTTTATTTACTTATATGATGGGTAAAGATCAAACATGGGAATTGGGTGCACGTTGGAATTTTGGTAGTGGATTTCCATTCACCTTAACCCAAGGTTTTTACGAGAAATTTGATTTCAGTAATGGCATCAATGCTAATTATATTAATTCAAATGGTCAATTGGGAATTTTATACGATAAGCGCATCAATGTTGGTCGTTTACCTTACTACCACCGTTTAGATATGTCGTTGAAGAAAAAAATGTATGTTGGTAAAAACGGTTTGTTTGAAGGTGTATTAAGTGTAACCAATGTGTACAATCGAGCTAATATTTTCTATTTCGATCGTATTCGTAATACACGTGTTAATCAATTACCGGTATTGCCGGCTTTAGGAATTTCTTATTCCTTTTAATTAACAAAACTGAATTACATAAAAAAAGGATAGTCGGTTTGACTATCCCTTTTTTATTTCTAAAGGTTTATAAAGTGTTTATTTTTCATCTTCTTCATCTGCTGTAACATGCTTTAATTCTTTTTTAGCAGCAGGTTTTTGGCTTGATGATTTAGCGGCTTTAGCTTTTTGTTCGGCGGCTTTCTTTTCTTCAGCGGCTTTTTTCTCAGCAGCTTTCTTTTCCTCTGCTTCTTTTTTAGCAGCCTCTTTTTTCGCTTTTTCAGCAGCTTCTTGTGCTTTCTTTTCTTCGGCTTTAGCTTTTTGTTCGGCAGCTTTACGTTCTTTTTCTTGTTGTTTAGGGTCTTGTGTCGCAGTGGTATTGTTGTTTAACGCATTCCATGGCGTACCTTTTTTAGCAGCTTTTTTCGCTTCTTTTTGAGCGGCTTTTTCAGCAGCTTCGGCCGCTTCTTTTGCTTGCTTTTCTGCTTTTTCACGAGCTTTCTTTTGCTCTTTCGTTTCTCCGGCAGGCGCTGCACTGTTGTTCGTTGGTTGAACCGTGTTAGGTGTCGGATTGTTTGTTGGAGCAGGTGTTGGGCTTACCACCGGAGTAGGAGCCGGAACAGGCACTTGTGTAGGAGCGTTTGAAGGAATAGGTGCTGTAGTAGGTGCAGGAGCAGTGGTTGGAGCAGGTGCTGAACTCGGAGCAGCTTCTTGAGTAGGTGTTGTTGCAGGCGTGGTCGTAGTCTTTGCAGCTTCTTTTTTGGCTTTTTCGGCCGCTTTTTTCGCTTCTGCTTCTTGTTTCTTCTTAGCGCGTAGTTGTGCTTTAGTTAAAGTTACATCAGGCGCACCAGGGTTGTTTGTGGCCGGAGCGGCTTTCACTCGAGGTGCACGAGGAGCAGGTTTAGCATAATGTACATTGGTAAAAATATAACTTAAATAAAGTTCATGTGAAGCACCCGGTAAACTGTTCGGTGTCAATAATTTGGTTTCATACAAATAGCCTACTTTAATCAT
>JAHEYX010000129.1:4193-8177 GCA_023251415.1 Chitinophagales bacterium | reverse complement strand
CTTCGCGTTCTTTTCCTTCTTCACTAACCATTTTCTCGTAATTGCTGATACGCGCTTTACTTTTTGCCTGACGTGCTTTTGGAGCCATTCTAACCCATTCCAACTCGCGTTGTAAGGTTTTCATACGTTTCGTTTCGGTCTTTTCTTCTTGCGCCAAACGAGCCGATTTTTGCTCTAACCAACTGGTATAATTTCCTTTGTAAGGAATACCTTCACCACGGTCTAATTCTAAAATCCAACCGGCCACATTATCCAAGAAATAACGATCGTGGGTAATACATATTACGGTTCCTTTATATTGATGTAAATGTTGTTCTAACCATAAAACCGATTCCGCATCCAAGTGGTTGGTAGGTTCATCCAATAACAATACATCCGGCTCTTGCAACAATAAACGACATAATGCAACACGACGGCGTTCACCACCACTTAAGTTTTTAACCAACGCATCCGGTTCAGGACATTGCAAGGCATCCATCGCACGGCTTAATACCGTATCAATTTCCCAACCATTAGCAGCTTCAATTTTTTCTTGCAAATCGCCTTGTTTAGCTAAAAGCTTATCCATTTCAGCATCCGACATCGGTTCTGCAAATTTGTTGCTGATGTCTTCGTATTCTTTAAGTAAGTTGAAAATCTCTTGACGACCTTCACGTACAATCTCAATTACCGTCTTGTTATCGTCTAAATGCGGTTCTTGTTCTAAGTAACCTACCGAATAGTTATTGCGCTTAAATTCAATGCTGCCATTGAAATTGGTATCAACACCGGCAATCAATTTTAACAAAGTAGATTTACCACTTCCGTTTAAACCAATAATCCCGATTTTAGCACCATAGAAAAAAGAGAGATAGATATCTTTCAGAATCACACGGTTAGGTGGTATAATTTTACTCACCCCAACCATAGAAAAGATAATTTGCTGCGAATTATTTTCTGCCATTATTCAATTATTTAGGGGCACGAAGATAGAAATAACCCTGTGAAATAGGAATAAAGGCTGAATAATTATATTCGACTAAATACAATTAAATAGCTAAAGAAATGTAAAGTCAATAAAATTGAATTAAACCAAATCAAACAAACTGGCAACTCCCGGCGGATTAACAGAGATAAAGCCTTCTGCATAGCGTGTATTGATAAACTTACCATACGAACTGGCTCTGCCTATAACCCCTTCAATAAAGTAAGAGGTAGAAATATAAGTAGCCGGTTCACTCGAATTCGGATCATAAAATTGAGACCCGTACGCTTTAATAGCAGCTAATTTGGTATCCATTTCTTCAGTGATATCAATCACAAAAGTTGGATGCAAATACCGATCTTGAATATAATGATACACTTGCTTCGGGCGCCAAGCAGCTTGCGTTTTACCATTGGCATCCATTGTTTCTATTTTTGGTAATCCGCTTAAAAAGCAGGCTTCAGCAACCAATTGCGCTGCTCTTCCATGATCGGGGTGACGATCTTCTACAGCATTGGTTAATACTATAGTTGGTTGTAACGTTCTAATTTCTTGAATTATTGCCAGCTTATGCGCTTCGTCATTTACAAAAAAACCGTCTCTGAATTTCAAATTATTGCGGTAATGTAAGCCCATTATTTTTGCAGCTGCCGCAGCTTCCTGATCACGAATTTCTGCTGTTCCACGAGTACCTAATTCGCCACGTGTTAAATCCAACATCCCTACTTGCTTTCCTTCTTTGATAGCTTTTACTAGCGTTCCACTGCAACTTAATTCGGCATCATCCGGATGTACATTAATAGCTAAGATATCTAATTTCATCGTTTAAATTTTGCGCAAAATAAGTAGAATAAAACTAAAATCTATCCGTAAAATACTGTAGCCGGTAAAAGTTCGTTTAAAAACCCTACTAAAAGAATAGGCTTTTTATTTTCTTTACAGCAGCAATGAAACTTTTCAGGAATTCGTACTTTATTCTTCTTTTACTTTTTGCAGGAACTTTGCTTATACGCAAACCGTTATTTAATCGGCCGTTAAGCGAACATCACGAATGGTTAACAGCTCATACTTTAGTAACCATGCAAATTTGGGAGCAAGAAGGCATCGCACATCATCATTTTTCTCCGGTTTATTCCTACCCCGGTGCTGCCAATAAAAACATCCCTGCTTTGGGTGGAGTAATCGCTAAAGATGGTACGTGTTATTATATCAGTTATCCGCCGTTTGGTTTTATACTCCCCTATTTCGTTTTCCAATTACTGCATCTGCCCATCACAGCATTTTGGCTCGAGCTGTTTAATTTGCTTTTGCATTTACTGGGCAGTTTATTACTCTTCCGATTACTCCGGCAATTGTTCTACAAAAACACTACAGAAACACCATGGGCGGCTTACCTTGGCGTTGCCGTTTACCTCTATGCGGCAGCTAGTTTGTGGTTTTTGTGTAATGTTTATTTTTTAGATATGCTGGCCCAATTTCTATTGATTGCTGTGGTCTATTGTTGGGTTAAAGTTCAGGAAAAACCAAGCGCAATCCATATTTCCTGTTTATTAATACTGTTTTTCTTATTGTGTTTTACGGAATGGATTTGTGTGTTTTTAGGTATAGCCTTGCTTATTGTTAGTTTAATTCCGTGGCAAAGCATTGAAAAGCCCGGCATTAATCTAAAAACAAAATACCAATTAATAGGTGCATTGGTCCTTTGTGGCTTAGCTGCTTTTGGCTTAACCGGGTATTTATTCAGTCAAATAGCCGGCTTTGATGCTTTTAAAGAAGCCATTTTAGCCAAATACATTAGTCGTAGCGGTTGGTCGAACAGTGGTACTGCTGAAGGGGATATGACTGTTTATTCCGGAGCAGCATTAAACAATATTCTACGCCATTACAAAGCCAATTACGCTCCGGTTTTGAAATGGCTGGCTCTTCTGCTCCTTGGATTAGTGGTCGTTTTGTATAAAAACAAAGCGTTAAAAAATCTGCAGTTTAAGCAGCAAGAAATACAATTACTCATTTTATTAGGACTGCCGGTACTTTTACATCATATTATCTTATTTAATTTCACCTCCATACATGATTTTTCAACTGCCAAAGCTGCACCGGCGCTGGCCTTTATCTCGGCTTTTGTAGTGGTGCGATGGGTTCCTTTACTCAAAGAAAATCGCTTGGTTTTGCTGCTAGTGGTTGGAGTAACAGCTTACTTTGGCTTCCGATCCGTTAGTCAGTACTACCTAATGAATCAACCGACCTTTGCAACAAGCTATTATCAACAAGTTGGAAAGGCTATAAAGCAGCAATGTCCTGCTTCTACAGTGGCATTCTTAAAACAGCAAAATCTTTACTTATCTTCGGGCGCTCCGCAATTCATGTATTATAGCCAACGCAATTGCATGGGTTATTGGAACGACACGATTGCCAAAAATGATTTACATAATAAACTAAAACAAAGCAATGCCTTAATTTTCGATGTCCCGTGGAATGAAGGCAAATTAACCGATACCTTATCAACCCGATCTTTGCAATGAAAATTTATGAATCGAACAAACGTCCAACAATAGTAGTTACCGGAGCTAACGGTCAACTCGGTCAAGAACTGAAAGTTAAGGCTGCGAATATGCCTGAATTCGAATTTCTGTTTACCGATCGCACAAGCTTAGATATTACGGATGCAAAAGCTGTAATGGATTATTTCATCGCACATCGTCCGGATTATTGCATAAATGCTGCAGCGTATACTGCGGTAGATAAGGCTGAAAATGACCAAGAAGCAGCGCAAAAGGCCAATGTAGATGCTATTGCTAACCTTGCAGAGGCAAGTTTTGCCCATCATACTTTGCTGATTCATATCTCCACAGATTATGTATTTGATGGAACGGCCACTGTTCCATATACAGAAACCGCTCCTACTAATCCGATTGGGGTGTATGCTGCAACGAAATTAGCCGGTGAATTAGAATTGAAGCGCATTTCAGAAAAAAACTATATTGAAAATTATATCATAGTACGAACTTCTTGGGTGTATT
>JAHEYX010000129.1:1510-4183 GCA_023251415.1 Chitinophagales bacterium | reverse complement strand
TAAAACCATGTTACGCTTAATGCAGGATCGACCTGAAATACGCGTGGTTAATGATCAAACCGGTTCACCAACCTATGCAGCCGATTTAGCCGGAGCGTTATTGGAGTTGGTAAAACTAGCCTATTCGAAAACAATAAAATTCAGAGCTAAAATTTACCATTATAGCAATGAAGGCCAATGCACCTGGTTTGAATTTGCTTGTAAGATTGCTGAATTAAGTGGCTATACCGGAAAAGTGTTGCCGATAACTACTGCCGAATACCCTACTCCGGCAAAACGTCCGGCATATAGTGTTTTTGATAAAACTAAAATTAAAACCGAAACAGGCATACAAATACCTGCATGGGAGCAAGCCTTGGCTAACTGTCTTCAAATTGTATTGAAAAAATGAAATTGAATTTTGCTATCGTTGGATTAGGAAATATTGGAAGCCGTCATTTTAATGTATTGCAACAACTGAAAGAAGCTGCTGTTACTGCCGTATGTGATTCCAATAAAAAAGCACTTAGTCCGTATAAAGAACAAGTGGCTTGGTGCGGAAGCAACTTTACTGATTTGTTGCAACAATCCCCCATCGATGTGGTAAATATTTGTACCCCACATCACATTCATGCTGAAATGACGATTGCAGCGTTAAAAGCCGGTAAACACGTTTTGGTAGAAAAGCCTATGTGTTTAACCGTAAAAGAGGCGCGCCAAATGATTGCAGCAGCTAATCGCTACCAACGTAAATTAATGGTTGTAAAACAAAACCGTTATAACCCTCCGGTTATGGCAGTTCAGGCTTTATTAGAAAAAAACAAATTGGGCAAAATATACGATGTGCAATGTAATGTGTGGTGGAACCGCAGAAATGATTATTATACCAAAAGCAATTGGCGCGGTCGCACAGCCAGCGAAGGTGGGGCGTTGTACACACAAGCCAGCCATTTTATCGACTTACTGGTTTGGTGGTTTGGCGAAGTAACTTCGTCTAAAACAAAATTAGCAACCTTAACGCATCCTATTGAAACTGAAGATACCGGACATGCTATTGTTGAATTTGCCAGTGGAGTTCAAGGCAGTATAAACTGGAATACCAATGTGTTCGAGAAAAATTTTGAAGGAAGTGTAACCATAATTGCAGAAAAAGGGACTGTTAAAATCGGAGGGGCTTATTTAAATGAGTTGGAATATTGGAATGTAAAGAATGTACCTGCCCCCTCTTTTGATTTAAGTAAACAACAACCAAATTTATATAAATCCAATTATCAAGGCAGCAGTAGCAATCATGATAAATTGTTGCAGGCAGTTATTGATTTATTGCTGCATCAAAAAAAGAATTATATCGTGGAGGGCGAAGAAGCCTTACTCACTGTAAAAAGCATAGCCAAAATGTATAAAGGCGCTTATTAAGGTCTTAGTGCAAATTTAACAGTGTAGCTGCAATCGCGTCCCTAAGGGCAGGTTTTACTTTAACCTCATTGGCGTAGGTTTTCCACTGTTGAACCGTTGAATTAATTTGTGCGATTATATCTTTTGCCTGCTTATTGCGAATAATTTCCCCCATTTGAAGTAAATCGGCTTTGGTTATTCCATCACGTTTGCCGTTGATACTTAAGGCATGCTGACTAACCCAACGGTGATTAGGTTGATAGGAATAGCACAAGTCATAAGCCGGGGCTAACTCCCAAGCTTGGTTTTGCTTCAGTAAAAATGCAAAGTTCTTGGTATGGTCATCGCAATTTTTGGCAATAACGTTAAAGACCATACGCCGATACAATTGTTCGGCATCGGCATAGGTGAGTTTTAGTTCACGCATGGTTTGAAACAGTTGCTCATAGCTATAACTGTTGATATCGCTAAAATCAAAATGTTTAATGGCACAAAAGGTCTGCACATGGTGTTTGATTGCTCCCCCTTCTCGATCAAAACGTTTGGTCATAAAGTGGGCGCGGCCATTTTCTTCAATGAGTTTAGAAGGCATCATTTTTATTCCACAAGCACTAGCCATATTATAATAAGCCATTTCTACTCTTCCATAACCCTTGCTGGAGCCAAGTTGATTATCCCCTACGCCGTCAAGTTTGATCATCCAATGTTCAAATCCTTTAGGAGCAGTCGTTTGACCGGAGCGTATTTCGCAGGTTTGTTCGTTATAGGCAATCACTGCCTTCGGACGAGCACCTCCTGCCGAAGTACCTATTTTTAATATGGCTTGAATAGCCGGTTCGTCTTCTTCTAATAAGTTGGTGCTAAATAAAGTGCGTTGCGCCAACATTTTTTGAGCTATTGTTACCAAACCATCCAATTCTATGGAGAAACTTCGTTTGTATTCTTTAAGCTGTGTAGGCTCGAATTCTAATGCCCCCATGCCTCGAGTACCGATGAAGCAAAGCATTTCAACCGGATTCATACTATCAGAAGGGCGACCTTGTTGACTCAACCAATTTTGTATCAATTGATTACCATAATGATCCGGTAGTACATCGGCTAATAATCCGGGTAAGCCTTTAAAGGTATCCCAATCTCCGGCTTTACGTTTACACAATTCCTGAAATTGAATGGCACCATTGGTAGTTTGTACCGGCATTTTTAAGGGTGCTAAATCCCATTTCTTTAATTTGAATTTTGGATCATACTCAAAAGCAGCAATGCCGGTATCCGGATTCCAGGCAACGGCACCAACTAATT
>JAHEYX010000129.1:0-1500 GCA_023251415.1 Chitinophagales bacterium | reverse complement strand
TACCAATCAGCTGTTGGGTTAGTGGAATTGGGTTGTTGAGTTCTAACCCTTTGCCGTTTCTTTTGTTCAATTTTAGCCAATTGCAAAGGACTTATGATTGGATTTATTGTAAATGCTTCTAAAACAGCCAATTGATCTAAAACACGAAGCACTTGAACAAAGGTAGCTAAGGTTACAATTTCACCTCGTTCCAATAAGCTTAAGGTAGAGCGACTAATGCCGGCGGCTTCGGCTAAAGTCTGTTGAGTCTTTTTTTGTTGAATACGGTGGTATTGAACGAAGTTACCCAGCTTTTTCAAAATGAGTTTATCGCTCATTGAAGTATAATTATCAACTGATTTATCACTCATAATCTTGTAATTTAACAATTATGCATCAAATATACGTCAAAAGTTTGAATAATAAAAAAGTTAATTTAATTAACGTATGCTTTATCATTCATTGGCTAATTAAATTAAACTTATGACTTAGATATGATGCATAACACACAATTAATATATTTAAATTTAGACAGTAGAAATTTTGCATAATCACTTGGGCTTCTTTTAAATTCCGGAGCTTAAACGGCAAAAAAGTCCGTCTTTATATTTTAGATTATTTCGAATGAATTATAATGCATTAATATTTTTTTATAATTTATTGCATATTATTTCATACAAAATAAAATAAATTTTAACATTAAAAATTCACTTTAGTTTTAAGTATACCGAGTTGCTCTTGAACAATAATTTCAGCTTCTTTGGATAGGAATTGGTTAATTAAATCAATATTCAATATTTAGCTTATCTTGAATGATATACAATTCATTAAATATGATTTAAATATTAATGAATGAATTATGATTTATTATTGTCCACTTACATAAATAAAATTTAACTCCAGTTGACCTTAAACCACATTAAAACCATTAGCTCTCAACAAAGGGGGGTAAATTGAATACAGTTTCTACTACAAAGTGTTAGTTATTAATTACTTGTTACCAAATCAATACCCATTACTATAGATTAACGCAAATTACTCATATAGACGCGCCATTTTTCTATCAGTTGTTCCAGGTCGCTTGGTAGCTTGCTTTCAAACAATAGTTTTTCATTAGTACTTGGGTGAATAAATCCAAGCGACTTGGCATGAAGTGCTTGTCGATTACAGATTTGAAAACAATTCTCTACAAATTGCTTGTATTTCGAATAAATAGTTCCTTTTACTATGCGATCGCCGCCATAGGTATCATCGGCAAATAGCGGATGCCCAATATGGCTCATGTGTACACGTATTTGATGTGTACGCCCGGTTTCCAAAACACATTCAATTACACTAACATATCCTAATCGTTCCAGCACCCTATAATGTGTAACGGCATGTTTACCCTGTTCCGGATCTTCGGTTACACAAAACTTTTGTCGATCACGCGGATTACGAGCAATCGAACCAACAATAGTACCGGTGTCAGCCTCCGGTTCACCCCATATAACAGCTATATATTTACGTGAAATGGTATGG
>JAHEYX010000128.1:2774-8210 GCA_023251415.1 Chitinophagales bacterium | reverse complement strand
CGAGTATCTACTTGAACCTGCATACCATCACCACCAAAAAGCCGTTTATAGGAATAATGGCCTTCGCTTCGCCAATCATTGGATTCAACAGTTGTGGAAGGGCCTGTCCAAACCCCGTTATCTTGCAAACCGCCGTATACATTATACGGTTTAGCATCATCAACGGCAACTGCGTAAAACTGACCAACAGCCGGAGTATTGGCTTTATACCATGTTGCTCCATTATCGTAAGTGATATTAATACCACCATCGGATCCATTGATAATATGAGCCGGTTTTTTAGGGTCAATCCAAAGCACATGATGATCGCCGTGTACATTTTCGCGCTCGGCACTTTTGAAGTGAATTCCACCGTCGGATGATTTTAATAAGGGAACTCCCAATACATATACATCTAGGTCATTTGTTGGGGAACAATAAATTTTGCCAAAATAATAACCATAGGAATTGTATAAACCGTCTAAGTAGCCATCATTCACTTTCTGCCAACTTTTACCGGCATCAGTACTAACATAAATTTCAGCTCCTTTAATCGGTGTGTCAAACAAATCGGTGTTGGCATCACTAACATAGTTTGCTAAATCGACCGGCTTTAATTGTGCAGTTTTAATTTTAGCTGCAATAGTGGTGTAATTCAGCTGTGCAGGGAAATAATTTTTAGTCAGAAAACTTTTAATACGATTAGAATCCGTTGCTAAAAACTGTTCCTCGCTCATGTTTCGAAGTTTGCGAGAAGTTACAGTCATCGTGTCGTAATCCTTGGCGTAAGATTGGTTTTCTCGATTATCAACGATTGCATAAATTTTAGTTGAATTTTGTTGACTCATGGCTAACCCAATTCGACCAACCAATTTTCCGGTAGGGAATCCGGAGTTTGGTGTAGTAATCAATTGCCAAGTATCCCCATTATCTTCACTTTTATATATTCCGGAACTAGCGCCTGATTCAATAAAGTCCCAGGGTTTACGTTCGCGATGCCATAGGGCGGCATAAATAACAGAGCTATTCGAATTTAATCGTTGCAATTCGATTGCCCCGGTAGTGCCATCCACAAAAAGCACTTGTTTCCAGGATTTACCGGCATCAGTACTTTTATAAATGCCACGCTCGTTATTAGCAGTGTACAAATGTCCCATTACTGCAACTAAAACGGTATTGGGTTGATTTGGGTCGAGTAATATTTTTCCGATATGATGTGATTCCGGAAGTCCCATCCAATTCCAAGTTTTCCCTTTATCGGTACTTTTATATAAACCTGTTCCGGCATAGGAGCTGCGACTACTATTATTTTCGCCGGTGCCTATCCAAATGGTTTCTCCATTTTTCCAATCAACCGCAATTGCACCAATAGTAATACTTTCGGCATGGTCGAACAATGGGAAAAAAGATTGACCATTATTGATTGTTTTCCATAAACCACCACTGGCGTAGGCAACATAAAATTCTGTTGGATCATCGGGGTTGACTGCAATGTCGGTTACTCGACCACTCATTACACTAGGCCCGATAGAACGTATCGGTAAATTCTGAAAAATAGAAGTTGCAGCTGTTGTTTGGAGTTTACTTAAATTTTGCATACGAATATCTGCCGGAGTAGCTAGCGGTTGAGCACTGCAAAAGCTTGTGATGGAAACAAGTAAAAGCGCGATGGAAATGTTTTTCATAAGTTTAGTCAATCGAGTTATTAGGGTAAAGGAAGCAAATAAACTGCTAAGAACATAGTGCTGTAAATTGAAAGCTGGATCCGTCGAACAAGCCCTTATCGCTGAGTTTTAATTCAGGAATAACTAACAATGCCATGAATGATAAAGTCATAAAAGGAGCATCGAGTGTACTGCCCAGTTCTTTAGCTTTAGTATCGAGCGCTGCATAGGCTTTGGCCACTTCGTAACCATCTTCATTCGACATCAAACCGGCTACCGGTAAAGCTAATGAGTAAACTTTTTGTTCATCGGCAACAGCTATTCCGCCTTTAAGTTGTACTAACTCATTAATTACTTGCAACAAAGCTTCATCGGAGGTACCAACGGCAATAATATTGTGACTATCGTGAGCAACTGTACCGGCGATTGCACCACGTTTCAAACCAAAGTTTTTAATAAATGCAATTGCAGGTTCAGCAGGATGGTATCGATTGTAACAAACCAATTTCAACACATCAGTTGTGGTAGAAGTTTGAATGCAATTGTCTTTGATAACAGCCGGAATGCTTAGACGATTGGTAATGAGTTGTCCATTTAAAGCTTCGATTACTGTTAAATTCGTTCCGCTTGCTTTGACACTAAGCTGATCTAATTTCAGTGGTGTGGTGTTGAAATGATTGACAGGAGCGGTTTTGATGCTGGGCAAATAGGACTTATTATTTTCGGCTACACATTCGCCATGTATAATGGTTTGCATTACATTGAATGCGGTAAGGTTATCTACTACAATAAAATCGGCCGAATCACCAACCCGTAATAAACCTATAGGTAAGTTATAATGCAATACCGGATTGATGCATGCAGCTTTTAAAACAGGAAACAACGGTTTTCCGGCAGCTAAGGCACGTTTCACTAATAAATTAATATGACCTTCAACTAATGAATCAGGATGCTTGTCATCGCTGCAGAACATAACCTCATTGGGGTGTGTATCCAATAAATCTACTAAGGCATTGAAGTTTTTAGCGGCGCTTCCTTCACGAATAAGTATTTTCATTCCATAAGAAAGCTTGTCTAAGGCTTCGTCAAGGGTAAAACATTCGTGATCGGTACTGATGCCGGCTTGTATGTACTTTTGGGCCAAGGCTCCTTTAAGTCCGGGTGCATGTCCATCAACCGGCTTATTGTATTTTTTTGCGGCTGCTATTTTAGCCAAAACTTGCTTATCCGCATTTAACACGCCCGGAAAATTCATCATTTCGGTGAGGTAATAAATGTCGGTACGTTTTAGCAGTAATTCAACTGCATGTTCATTAATATCGGCACCGGCAGTTTCAAAAACAGTTGCCGGCACACAACTGGGAGCGCCAAAACAACAATAGAAAGGAGTTTGTTGTGCATTTTCGAGCATATAAATCACACCCTCAACACCAAGCACATTACCAATTTCATGTGGATCACTTACGGTACCGATAGTGCCATGTGGAACGGCTAAGCGAGCAAATTCGCTTGGTAACAACATGCTACTTTCGATATGTACATGCGCATCAACAAAACCCGGCAACAAGTATGGCTGGTTTTCATTTACACTATCTAAAGGAGTAATGGAGCTGATTTTTCCATCAACTACTTTAATTTCTGCACTAAAAATGTTGGCTTGAAATAAGTCAATATAATTACCTTTTATTGAAAATGAATTGGCCATGAAATTTTGAATTGAAATTCAAAGTTACAGGTAGTCGGTTAATTTTACGGAATAAAACAAATACTTATTTGGTGAAAAAGAGTTTACCCGCCACAACAACTAAAATAAAGGCAAAAACTTTACGGATTATATTTTCCGGTAATTGCAAGGCTAGTTTAGACCCCAAGTAACCGCCTAGCATAAATGTAACAGCAATAATTAAGGCATAAGGCATATTAACATAACCGGCTTTATAATAATTATAAGCAGCTAACAATCCTATGGGTGGCAACATTACCGCTACGCTGGTTCCTTGAGCAGTTTTTTGATCCATTGCTAATAAAAACAGCATTGCAGGAATCATGACTACACCTCCTCCTAAACCAATCATACCACTTAAAATTCCTGCAAAAATTCCTATTAAGGTTAGAATGATAAATGTTGATACGCTCATTATCCTAGAGTTTAGTTTCTTTCAATAGGTCTTCTTCAGTAATAAAACCTTGATGGGACCATACTAATTTTCCATCTTTATAAAGTTCAATATAAGGGATGGCATCAATTTTCTTTAAGTCTGATAAAGAGCGGTTTTCATCAACATCGATTTTTACCAACGTTAATTTGTCTTTACGTTCATCGGCAATTTTCTCTAAGATTGGTGCTAATTGTTTGCATGGCTTACACCAAGTAGCATTGAAATCAACTAATACATAATTGGCAGCACTGGTGATTTTTGTAAATTCATCCATCGACATTCCGGTTGCCGGACTTGGTGTATCACCGCTAACGATTTCGAAACCGGCAGCACGCCATTTTAAAATTCCACCTTCCATGTTATATACTGTTTTAAATCCGGCACTGCTCATTTGACTTAATGCATTACCACTTCTACCACCGGAAAGGCAGTAGATAAACACTGGTGTATTTTTATCAAGTTTAGCTATTTCTGTTGCAAAGGATGAACCATTGTAATCGATATTTATTGCATTTTTGAGATGTCCGCTATTGTATTCTTCGGGTGTGCGTACATCCACTAATGTTGCTGCTGTTGTGCTTTCCAACAGTTTTTTATAAGCAGCAACTTCGAGCGTTTTTGTTTCTCCACCATTGGCGGAACCGCTATTTTGGCAGGCAAAGAAAATTCCGAGAATGAATACGAAAAGGAGGGTGTGTTTTATCATTTTATTACTATTAATTGGATAAAGTTAAGGCTTGTTTTTAATAAATCAGAAAATTTACTGCTGATCGATTAAATACTTTTAGTAGATTTTTTTGTGGTATGTAGAGGTATTATACTAAAGCCAAGACCGCCAATCCAAGCGCCGATTGCTATACTTGTATAAGGATTTGCAGTAATGGGGCATGTACCTGAAGGGCAACCCACATAATAATAATAAGCAAAACCGGCTATTCCACCAATTAGTGCACCTACTATCCAAACTCCGTTTTTAATCAAAATGTGTCTCATTGAGCAAAGATAAATCTAGGTTCAGCTATCTTTTGGAACAAATGTTACAACAAGGTTCAAACTACACGATAAAGGCTATTTAGGCAGATATTAATGATTTTGATTGTAAGAAGGCTGCCGCATCCTCCAGTTCAACTTTCATTTGTAATAAGCACTCCATGCTTTCTTTTTTCATATCAACCAATAAGTCATTGTAATAATTAATGCCTTGCAACAGGTTGTTTTTAAACGTTTCGATGTATTTGAGTTGTTTAGTGTTAGCCGCTTGGCAAACAACTTTTGTTTTATAGTAATCGATGTACAATTGAAGCTCTTTAATGAACACGTGTGGTCGATAGCGATTATTGAGGATATTTATTTTACCATAAATATGATCAATTAGTTGTTGTAGTGAATACACACCTGAGAAGTAAGCTAAATTCGGTCCGGGACAAATGGCAACCGCGTTTAACCCATGCGACAAAGGTAATTCGTTGGAAAGTAATGCTGCAGCACCCAAGCCTTCACACAAGCATTCTTTAGCCATAATTTGATCCGCTAACTTTTGATATTCAGCTTCAGGTAAATGTTGTGCTTTAAGTTGTTCTAACTTATGGTATTGATAAGTACGTGAACCGGTGCATACAGCCTGAGTGGTGAAT
>JAHEYX010000128.1:0-2764 GCA_023251415.1 Chitinophagales bacterium | reverse complement strand
GGCGTTGTTTTTCGGAACTGGTAGCTTTAAAGTTGTTCAGCGGAACGCCCAGTGGTGAAGCATCACTGCGGTAATAATTATCGGGTTCGGCTGTTGCTAAAGCTTGCAGGGTTTCCTTATCAACAGTCGTAGCTTCCGGAACCAATAAAAACGGGCTGCCCCATCCGGTTCCATCCAGTTGATACGTTTGACGTAAGAATTCATCTTCTTGTGCATTTCCGATTCCGCCTTGCACGGTTATTCGCATTTCTGGAACAGTGCCGTAAAGCGGTAAATGCTTTTCTTGTAAGGCATTATTACAGAGTTGAAATAATTCTTGACGTAATGCTGCTCGATTGTTTTTAAATTCTTCTAAAATAGGCCCCATTAATAAGCCATCTGTTGCAAAGGCATGTCCACCGCAATTTAAACCGGATTCAATTCTAAATTCAGAAACCCAAATTCCTTTTTTAGCAAATAATTTTCCTTGTATGGAAGCAGATCTAAAATCACTAACCTTCAGAATAACTTTTTTCGTGGTAACCCCTAATGTGTTTGGATAAAAGACACCCAATTGTTCAGCATAATTATAAAGTCGCGGATTATATCCGGCAGAGAAAACAACCGAACCGGTAATTACTGAATTTGCATAGCCACGTAGTGCTGCAGACGCATCTGAAAAGGTTGTGTCGTTAATAGCACCGCTTGGACTTGGATGTAAACGATCCACTTTTGCCATTATATTAACATCTATTGAGCCGGCCTGTAATCCAGCTTTCAATGAGTTTTGTCGATTTATTTTTTCTGTTGAATGCGTACAAGTCAACATTTGCTCATAACTTTTACGCAAGGGATGTTGTAAAGGCAGTAATTCAAAATACTTTACCAGATCATTCGATTCATCAAAGGATAGGGCTTTCATTTCGTTTAGTTGATCCTGAATAAGCTCATCCATTAAGTTTAAATAAGCTGTTATTCGTTTAGCACGTGAATCGGTTTCGGAAGCTACTATCGGGGTATAGTTTTTATTATTTTTTAGCGCATGATAACCTCGCATTTTTTCAATTAACTCATCATCCATAATGGAAACAACTGAAGAAATACCAAAGCGAGCAACTTTAATAGGCGTATCGATACTAAATGCTAATCCTAAAACCGGGATATGAAAGGTATGCAGATTGGAAGCCATAGGCGTAAATTAATTCGAACTAAAATTCGAAGTGTTCAAACGGTCAAATTTCTGTCATGAAATTTATTTGATAGCTGATTAAACGCTGTTTTGGGTATGATAAGAATCAGTTGTGCATGGTTTAATGCACCATATGTTCCATGAATGAACAAGCTAATTCGAAATGATCTTAGTTAACAAATCAAACTCTACATCATTCGGACTACTTATAGGTTCTGAAGGTTGGTGTTCATTTTTCTGATACTGATAAATGGACCATTCTTGATCCTGATATTCTAATGCGGTAAGGTTTTCAATCCAATCACCACTGTTCAAATAACATACTTCACCGGTATTGTTTTTAATAATTCGCATTTGAGGTTGATGAATATGTCCGCAAATCACATAATCATATTTTTTTTCGATAGCTAGTTCTGCAGCTGTAGTTTCAAAATTCGCTATCCATGAAACAGCTTTTTTTACACGAGCTTTAATTTTTTTGGAAAAACTCATTTTTTCTTGTCCTAATTTCTCCAATAGCCAATTAATGAATCGATTGCATAAAATCAGCCAGTCGTAGCCTTTCCCACCGATTCGTGCAATGAATTTTGCATATCCTTTGGTTGAAGCATCGAAAACATCGCCATGAAAAATCCAAGCCTTTTTCTGGTCAAATTCCATGATGTATTTATCTACTAAGAAAATGTTCCCAAATTCAATATCCGTATACTTTCGCAATAAGTCGTCGTGATTGCCGGTGATGTAAATTACTTTGGTACCTTTGCTGGCCATTTTAATTATTCGGCGAATAACATCCATGTGGGAGGTAGGAAAATAGCTTTTTCTGAAATTCCAAATATCGATGATGTCGCCATTTAGAATTAGTGTTTTGGGTTGAATTGATTTGAGATAGCTTAGTAATTCTTTGGCATGGCAACCATAAGTGCCTAGATGAACATCGCTGATTACGACAATTTCTACCGGTCGTTTTATATTCATTGTTGGTTTTTACAAAAATGAATTATTGGTATTAATTTGTTATTACGCCACTATTAAATTCGTGTCAATATACTACCTTTTAGATAACATAAACTTAATATCAATCATTTTTTGGAGCAATAATTTGCAAGTATTTTTAGCTATTCAAATAAAGCATGAAAAAGAAATTAATCGTTCGAGATATAAGTTGGCTTTCCTTTAATGGACGTGTACTTCAAGAAGCATCAGATAAAAATGTTCCGTTAAAAGAACGGATTCGATTTTTAGGTATTTTTTCGAATAATTTAGACGAGTTTTTTCGGGTGCGTGTAGCTACACTTTCACGTATGTTGGAATTTGGTAAGAAGGCAGATTTACGGATGCATTTGGAAAAGAATCCCAAACGAATCATGGAGGAGATTCACCAGTTATTATTGCTTCAGCAAAATGAATTTAACCGTATTTGGAATGGCTTGTTGGTTGAAATGCGTGCAGCAAAAGTTTATATCAAAAATGAACGCCAATTAAACAGCATACAGCAAAAATTTGTTAAGCAATATTTTTCAGAAGAAGTGCGCGGTAATATCATTCCGCTAATGATTGAAAGTATCAAATATTTCCCCAATTTACGTGATAAAT
>JAHEYX010000127.1 GCA_023251415.1 Chitinophagales bacterium | reverse complement strand
ATTAAAACGGCATTCACTCATTAAGGCACGCATCTCCGGAAAATATTGCGATACTTCATTGATTTCTAAACTCATCATCCCAAATTCTTTTACCCCCGGTGAATCAATTATAAAACTTGGCTTTTCACCCTGTCCGGCTTTAAACTTATCGGCAAACAACTCATGCATTTCGACAAAGGTAGTGGTGTGTTGCCCCTTTTCATTATAGTGCGAAACATCACCCGTTTTCAATGCTAATTCGGGTGCTAAATAATTAATTAAGGTTGATTTACCCACTCCGCTATGCCCGCTAAACAGGCTGGTTTTTCCTTTTAACAATTCATCAAAATGTTGTAAACCGTATTGCTCTTCAATAGAAGTCAGTACAACTTGATAACCTAAGGATTCATAGATACTTTGCGCTTCTACAAATTTCTCCATTTCTTCGTCCTTGTATAGATCGGCTTTATTAAAAACTACAACAACTGGTATATGATAGGCTTCGGCAATAACCGTCATTCGATCAATAAATCCCAATGGTACGCGAGGTTGTATTAAGGAAGTGACGATAATTACTTGATCTAAATTGGCTGCTATAATTTGACTATATGCTTTTCGATGCGGGTCGGTACGAATGATGTAATTGTGACGCGGTAGCAATTCATTAATAACCCCATTTGCTTGCCCGTCTTCCAACTCAAAAATCACTTCATCGCCAACCGCTAATGGATTGGAAGTTTTAATATCATCTAATCGAAATTTGCCTTTAAGACGACAATTCACATGTTCTCCGCTTGGAAGGCGTAAGGTATACCAACTGCCCGTCGATTTGATAATAGTTGCTTGCACTTAAAGAGTAACTGGGGTAGATGATTCATGAACTGCTTTTGCAACAGCCATAATTAATTGCGGATCTTTTTCGATGGCATTTCCTACAACAATAATATCGGCACCGGCTCTACAATTAGCTGCGGCTTTTTCGGGTGAAGTAATTCCACCGCCTACAATTAAAGGAACACTGATTTGGCTACATACAGCACTAATCATTTTTTCGGTGATAGGCGTTTTAGCTCCGCTTCCGGCATCCATGTACATTAATTTCAAACCTAACATTTCTCCGGCTAAGGCAGTACAAACAGCGATTTCCGGTTTATTGGCCGGAATAGGCAAGGTATTGCTAATATACGATACCGTGGTAGGCGCTCCACCATCTATCAGAATATACCCGGTAGGCAAAATTTCTAATTTACTTTTCTTCAAGAAAGGAGCAACAGTAACATGTTGTCCGATTAATAACTCGGCATTTCGACCGCTTATTAAAGATAAGAAGAATAAGGCATCGGCTTTTTCGTTGATTTGCAAGGTGCTACCCGGAAAAAGAATTACCGGGATACTGCAATTGCATTTAATGGTAGTTACCACCATGTCGAGTTCATCACGAGTTAGTAAACTTCCACCAACAAAAAACAAATCCACTTTTGCAGCAAGGGCTTGCTCAACCAATACTTTTACGCCGTGTTCATCCACCCGATCAGGGTCTATTAACAGCGCAAACAGCTTACGTTGTGTTTGTTTACAATCCAGTAAATGAGTATATATAAGTCCTTGCATCGAAGCAAAAGTAAATAAAAATGCTTCACAATAAAAACTTTCCGAATAGGAAGCTGTGCAAAGCCGTGATTAAATCCAATGAGTGGTTATGAAAAGTTTGTGTTAAAGGCTATTTCAAAGGTTTTTCGATGGTTTGAATTACTGTTTGTGACGAACCACTATTGTGTACAAAAGCAATAATATTCAAATGATCTTCTTTCCATAAGGCCGGAATGTTTTTACTTTCTAAATAATAAATCACCACGCGACCTTTCTCTTTAGGGTAAGAAATGGTGTTACCGGTAGCAGCAGTCATCATTTTACGTAAAATATTGTGGTGGTGGGTATAGAAAGTATCGATACCACCTAATGTTTGATTGTATTGTGGATTAACAATGCCATCTTCAGCAATCATAACGCTAAGGTTTTGATCAGCTGTTACAGCTTCCGTATAATGCAATTCAATGCGTGTACGAATGGTACGGGTTGCGTTATCCCAACTATTGGTCATTTTGATGTTAACCGGCGTCGTTACAGCTAATTGACTGGTTACATCTGCGGCCCAAGCATTATAATTAGAAACAGCTTCAACCGGTTCTCCGCTAAAATGTACACGATCAATTAAGGCACAAGGCATACTGGCATAATGGGCAAACGCAGCTTCGATGGACGTAGCTTCTTCGGTTTGAAAGTTTTGTGCATTGGCAAAATTATACGGATGTGTTAAAGCGTCTCTGCTTTCGTTTACATGCAAAGTAACACCAACTACCTTATTTGGATTAGCGGCTATAATATTTTCACTGGCTATATGACCTTTAGGACAATTTGGGCAGTGTACACCTGAAAATTCTTCCAACAATACCACTTTGGCATCGGCTGCAGGAATGCTGGTTTCAATATAAGAAGAATCTGACGAACCTTCCGGCTTAATCAATTGAATATTCGGACCAAGTTCTTTAGTACACATTTGAAAAAGTACTGTACTGCCGATTATAAGAAAAGCTATTTTTTTCATGATAGGTTGTTCTGATGGTTTAGAAAGAAGTGTTAATGGTCATTTTTAATCCGCTGAAGGCAGGTTCGTAACGACAAACGCCGCCTGTACAAACAATACCGCTCACTTGTTTTACCCAAGCTAAAGTGAAGCGGGTAGAATTGTGTGTATATGCACCAAAGAAATTATAATAATGCACCTGCGGATGCGGATCATTTAGATTAACTTCGGTATTGTACATGTCACTTATGGCTAACGATAAATGTGGCGCTACATTGTATTCAAGTAAAGCAAAAGCCCATGAACCAAAATCTTGTTTAGTGGATTGGTATTGTAATTCCATACGTAAAGATTTACGGTCGTCGAATTTGTAGGTTACTTCAATAAATGGAGTGTAAGCAACCACTAAAGGCACGCCCGGATGCCCTTGATAAACGGCTTGGTTATAATTTAAGTATTGAAAACCTACATCCACCACTGTTTTAGCTACCTTCTTGATTTCTACATCGGCAAATAGCTCTTGATACAATAATTTACCATTACCATTATCGATATGCGAATAGTTTAAACTGGTTTTATACCCTTTAGCCGGTGAATAAAAGATATCGCCTTCAAAGGCTAATTCGCCCAACTCTTGTGTTGCTGAGTTGTAACGGGCCGGTAAACGTAAAGAGTTTTGTTTAGCTAAAGGCGGTTGAAAACTAATCATCCCTTTCAATAAGGTTTCATTTGGAGAAGTACGGAATACAAAATGATCTGTCTTTTTAGCTTGAAGTGTAATCCCAAAGCCTTTTACCGAATAGTTTAAACTGGTGAAATAAACGCTACCCGGTTTATTAACTAAGGTATCGCCTGCATTTTTAATTGCTTCGGCAGTTTTGCCTGCATACTCAGCATACCATGAAAAATTGCCTACGTTTAAGGTATTGTAAATAGAATAAGCATAGGAATTGTACTTCGGAATAAAACGATCTTTAAAATAAACAACGCCATTTACCGTATCTAAAGCAGTATAGGAATTAATCGTATTTACAATTGAACTCATGCTGCCTTTATCTAAGGTGCGATTAACGGCCGATACGCCCGGCGTTAATTGAACTTTACCTTTAATATCCACAAAATACTCTGCATTTAAGCCTTTTATAACGGGTTCGAAGGTCGAGAATAAGTTTTTTTGACGACCGGTAAAGCCTTTTATTAATAATTTGTCTTGCAGCATACGGTACTTCAATTGCAATCCGTAAACGGCATTATCAATACCTAAGCCTCTATCTTCATACGAACGGAAAACGATACCACTTCCAAATTGATCATAAAAATAACCACCGGTTACGGTTAAGCCTTCGGTTAATTCTTTCGATAAGCTCCAAAAGCCTAAACCTTGCGCTGAATAAGCTTGTGTAGGCGTATGTAAGTTAGAATTATTAAACAAATCAAAACGCACATTACCGGTAAAACCATAATTGGTGTATTGCAAATTCAACCATCCTTCGCCACCTGAACGGAAATTATTGTACAAATCGTTACCGCTGGCGCCAATTAAGGTATCACGTTGGTAAAAATTTTGATTCAACATTAAACTGCCGCTTAAATGACCGGCATTTTGGGCTTGTGATGTTAAAGCACCGCTAAAAAGCGCAATAAATAAGGAAATACGTAAAGAAGAGAATAGGGAAAGTCGTTGTAAATTCATGTGCAAAATTGAATTTGATAAAATAGAAAGGGTTAAAAATAATAAAGTTTGCAGATAATTAAATAAAGGCATTACAGAATATACTGACTTTCCATGAGTTTGGTGAAAAAGATTCTTGAATTAATATTTTGTAGGCTCATTCATTTTCTGCATATTGCAGTTAATAACTAGACTGTTATACATCCCATCAACCCCCTAAATCTGAATTTGTGAATCGATTACTGTTACCATTATTTGTACTGCTTTTTGTTGGTAGTGCAGCCTTTGCACAAGAACCGAAAGGCGTGAGCGAGTTGAAGCAAAAGCTGGCTTCTGCTAAAACCGATACCGATAAAATTAAAATTCTAAGTGATTTAAGCTGGGAGCTCCAAACCGGTTATTTAGATCAAGCCGAGCAATATGCTAATCAGGAAATGGCAATTGCTACTAAACTTAATGAAGAAAAATACATTTGTTTAGCTAGCAATGATTTAGGTTTAATTAAACTGCGTCGAGGCAATTTAGATGAAGCTTTGAAATTGAATAAGACGGCTTACGAAATCAGAAAAAAGAACAAAGACGAGTTAGGGATGGGCTCTTCTTTAAATAAAATAGGCACCATCTATCAAAAGTTGGATAATAATGCCGAAGCGTTAAAGTGCTTTTTGGAATGTTTACGCATTTATGAAAAAAATAAAGTCAAGCCGTATATCGCTTATTCACAGAATAATGTAGCCACCATTTATTTCAATCTAAAACAAAGCGACAAAGCCCTGGATTATTACCGCAGAGCGCTTCAAACCAACCGCGAGTTAGGTGATTGGCATACAGTGGCTGGCAATTTAGGCAATATCGCCAACTTGTATACCGAGCGTAAAATGTATGATTCGGCATTGGTAGAATTGAACGAATCGGCCCGCTTATTAAAGCAAACCAACGACAATTATGAATTACCCATTACCTATAATTCAATAGGAATGGTGTATAAATATAAAGGTGATGCACGATCTGCTTTACCTTACAACCAACAAGCTTTAGCCGGTGTAATTGCCAATAAAGACACTTCCGACATTATTTTATATCAAATCAATACGGCCAATACCTTGTTGATTTTGAAACGAGCTGATGAAGCCAAAACCTTATTGGATGAAGCCGAACAATTGATTAAACTTACCGGACACGACAATTATACCCAGCGCCTGTATGCACAATTGCTGCATTATTTTGTGTTGAAAGGTGATGCAGATAAGGCTGAAAGCTATTTTGATAAATACAATGCCTTACGTGATACGTTCGAGAAGCGAAATTTCAGTAAACAAATTGCTGAAATGGAAACCAAATACGAAACCGAAAAGAAAGAAGAAGAAAACTTAGTACTAAAACAAGACAATAAAATCAAGTCATTAACCTTATGGTTTTTGATAATTGGCTTAGGCTTATTGTTGATTTCGTTTTACTTGATATATAACCGGTATCGTTTAAAGCAAAAAGCAGCCATGCAGCAAGCTTTGCTAGCCCAACAGGAAATACGGAGTAAAGCAGTGTTGGAAGCAGAAGAAACCGAACGTCAGCGTATTGCTAAGGATTTACACGATGGTTTAGGGCAAATGTTATCGGCTGTAAAGCTTAATCTGAGTAGCCTCGAAAGTAAATTAATTGCAATTGAACCTGCACAACAACAACTCATACAACATGCTATTTCATTGGTCGATGATTCGGTAAAAGAAGTGCGCACCATTTCACACAACATGATGCCGAACATGCTTATTAAAAAAGGCTTAGTGAATGCGGTACGCGAGTTTATTGATAAGCTTTCGGGTACCAGTATTAAAATTGATTTGGAAATTAGCGGCCTGAATGAACGCTTGGATACTTCGCTCGAAACTATCTTGTATCGTACGTTGCAAGAAATAATCAACAATGTAATTAAGCATTCCGGAGCAAGCCATGTTACTATTCAATTATTGCGATTCGAAAACGAAGTAACCTTAATGGTAGAAGATAACGGTAAAGGTTTTGATGTAACAAGCACAATGGCCGGTGAAAAAGGAATTGGCTTAAAAAATATAATTTCGCGGGTGCAATTCTTTAAAGGTGAAGCAAATTTTGACTCACGAATTGGCAAAGGGACTACTGTTACCATTGAAATTCCGGTAACTGTAGTGGGTAAATAATAAACATGAAGAATAATTCTAAAATAAAGGTTTTTTTAGTTGATGACCATCAAATCATGATAGATGGTTTGTTGTCGATTTTGCATGATGATAAAAGCATTGAAGTAATTGGTTTCGCGCATCAAGGCGAAGAAGCATTGGCTAAAATTGCCTTACAAGTACCGCACATTGTATTAACAGATATCAATATGCCGGTGATGAATGGGGTAGAATTGACGCGTCAGGTAAAAAAGCAATTTCCTGAAACCAGTGTTTTAGCATTGAGCATGTTTGGCGATATTGATCATATTCAGGAAATGTTGGAAGCCGGAATTAGCGGCTATATTCTTAAAAATACCGGTAATAAGGAATTAATGGAGGCTATTCATACCATAGCACAAGGTGGAACCTACTATGATAATGAAGTTGCAGCGGCTATGATGCGCTCGCTTACACAAGGGCAACAACGTAAAAACAGCGTGGAACAGGTACATTTGACTGATCGGGAATTGGAAATCATTAAACTTATTGCCAAAGAGCTAAATAATGCCCAAATCGGAGATGCCTTATTTATCAGCGAACGCACGGTGGAAACGCATCGTAAGAACATTTACCGCAAAACCAACACCACTAATATTGTAGGTTTACTGAAATTTGCCTTCGCCAACGGACTAATTGAGTAAAAAGACGTTTTCTACCGCTTTTTTAGCCTATTTTGTTAAATTGTGGCTCCAAATGAGAAATAATTTTCATTTGAGGGCCCAACAAACTTTGAAAATTGCCCTATTCTGCTAATTTTGCAATCCCTTTTCCAAAAAGGTTTGCGCAATTGCGGTTGAAATTAGCTTTGAAAAAAGGCAACAGCGTAATCTAATTGATTAATTAAATACATATACGACGTGAAACTGACTGCTCTCGAAATAAAAGGTTTTAAAAGCTTTGCCGATAAAACGGTAGTGCATTTTAACGATAATATGACCGGTATTGTTGGACCAAACGGTTGTGGTAAATCGAATGTAGTGGATGCTATTCGTTGGGTTATTGGTGAACAAAAAGCACGTACCCTTCGAAGCAATAAAATGGAGGATTTGATTTTTAACGGATCAAAAGCACGTAATGCCAGTCAATTAGCCGAAGTAGGATTAACGTTTGAAAATACCAAGAACCAATTAGGAACGGAGTTTAGCACTATTAAAATTTCCCGTATGTATTTCCGTAACGGGGAAAGCGAATACCGTATTAATGATGTGCCTTGCCGTTTGAAAGACATACACAATTTGTTTTTGGATACAGGCGTCAGCAGTGATTCATACGCGATTATCGAATTAAAAATGATTGAAGAAATCATTACCGATAAAGAAAACTCGCGTCGTAATTTGTTTGAGCAAGCAGCCGGTATTTCGAAGTACAAAGAGCGTAAAAAAGAAACCATCAGTAAATTAGAAAGTACGCAAATTGATTTGAACCGTGTTGAAGATTTGTTGTTCGAAATTGAAGGGAACTTAAAAACCTTGGAAGCTCAAGCCAAGAAAACAAAAAAGTACTACGAACTTAAAGAAGAATATAAAAAGGACAGTGTTGAATTGGCTGCTTTTTCATTGGTGAAATACAAAGAACAATTTGAATCCATCACCAAACAACAAGAAGAAGAGAACGATAAAAAACTTGCACTCGATACTGAAATTAATCAGTTAGAAGCCGGTTTAGAACGTGATAAAACGGTTTTGATTGATAAAGAAAAACGTTTAAACCAACGTCAAAAAGAATTTAATGAGTTGGTAAATGGCTTGAATTTGCAAGAAAGCGAAAAGAAATTGGGGCAA
>JAHEYX010000126.1 GCA_023251415.1 Chitinophagales bacterium | reverse complement strand
TAACAAAGCCGAAACAGCATAAAACGCCAGCACAACCATAAACTGCCCTCCCATCTTTAACAATTGATAAGGAACCGGAAAGTATTTTTGTCCAACGAAATAAGATATCACCATCATTGAAAAATAGCAAATTAAAGTTGCCCAAGCACTTCCGACATACCCCATTGTTGGAATAAGAAGGATATTAAGTGCAATGGTGATAATGGCTCCTATAACTGAAATATAGCTTCCATAAACGGTTTTATCGGTTAAGCGGTACCAAATAGACAAATTATAATAAACCCCTAAACATAAGTTGGCTAGTAATAAAATAGGAACCACCACCAAACCGGCTCTAAAATCTTTACCTATAAAGTGTTGAATATAATTAATGAAAAGCAGCGTTCCGAACACAATTAGCAAACAAGCGGCTACAAAAAGTTGCATCACATCAGCATATACTTGCTTTGCATTTTCTTTGTTTGATTGATTAAAAAAGAAGGGTTCGGCGGCCATCCGAAAGGCTTGTATGAACAAAGAAATAATTATCGCTATTTTGTAACAAGCACCGTAAATGCCAATTTGTGATTTTGCATCAGCAGTGACAGGCACCAAATAATTAAGTAAAATTCGATCCAAGGTTTCATTAACCATGCCGGCCAATCCCACTAATAAGAGGGGTAATGCATAGGGTAAAATTTCACGTAATAACGCACGGTCAGGCCAACGCAGATTTTTAATAAGCGACGGAGCAACAAATAAAAACGTAATAAAACTAGCCATAAGGGTGCTGATAAATACGTAACCGATACCAATTTCCGGATTGTAAATAGCATCAATAAAAGAGTAGTGATGCGCTTTTAGCCAAGGGGCTAATACGACAAAGAACAATACCCCAAAGCCATTAACACCGATATTGACAAATTTGAGCGCTACATAACGCATTGGCTTATTTTGAAAACGCAAACGTGCAAAGGGGATAGCACAAAGGGTGTCAAAAAACAATATACCGGCCATCATCGGAATAAAGTAAGGATAGGATTCGTAGTGCAATTGGCGATTGATCAGGGGACTGAAAGCCACTAGGATTATCGAAAAAACTAAACTGCTGATAAATAAGGTTGATGTTCCGGATGAATAAACTTCACCCTCGTCTTTGGTTTTACTGTATCTAAAGTAGGCAGTTTCCATACCGTAGGTAAAAACAACATTTAAAAAACTGATATAGGAAAAAAACTCGGTATTGATGCCAAACTGACCTGTTGTGAAGTAATTTGTTAAAATTGGCGTGAGCAGATAATTAAATAAGCGTCCAACTATGCTACTAAGCCCATATACTGCGGTTTGACCCGCTAATTTTTTGATTGCACTCAATGAAATAATATTTAGAAAGCAAATTTAGCGGATTAAAATTGGTAGAAGTGAATGATTTTTTGGACTAATTTATCCGGAAGCGAACAAATAGTTGTTAAATAAATTGTAAAAAAGAGAAAGGGACTTACTATATTTGGGAAAACTAAAACCAACTATTTATGAAAAAATTACTCACACTCTTTCTTTTCGTGTGTATGTCCGTCTCGCTCTATGCGCAGGATATACAAGTTACCGGGAAGGTAACTCAAGCTTCGGATGGGGCAGCGCTGCCCGGTGTTACAGTTCTCGTTAAAGGAACTTCAAATGCCACGTCAACCGATAATTCGGGAAATTATGCTATTACCTGTGCCAAAGAAGCAACCTTGGTTTTCAGTTTTGTAGGCTTTACAACTAAAGAAATGGCAGTTGCCGGCTTAACTGTTGTGAACGTTAGCTTAGCTGAAGACAAATTAAATCTTAATGAAGTGGTTGTAACGGCTCTTAACGTTAAGCGTGAAAAAAAATCTTTAGGTTATGCTGTTCAAGAAGTTAAATCTGAAGACATCAATCGCGCCAACAACTTCAACCCGATTGGGGCATTAAGCGGAAAAGTAGCCGGTGCTCAAATCACACAAGCATCAGGTGATCCGGGTGCGGCTACTTATATCTTATTACGTGGTCAAACAACTATCGGTTTGGAAAACCAACCATTAATAGTTGTTGATGGTGTTCCAATGAATAATAACAACACCAGCGTGGGTAATCCGGATAACGGAACCAATAACGAATTAGAAGAGACAGGAACATCAAACCGTGGTTTAGATATTAACCCAAATGATATCGAAAACGTTTCTGTATTGAAAGGTCCTGCTGCTGCGGCATTATATGGTAACCAAGCGGCTTCAGGTGCAATCATCATCACCACTAAAAAAGCTAAAATGGTTAAAGGTGATGGTCCAACTATGCACGTTACTTTCCAATCTAATATTAGCTGGGATCGTGTTAATAAATTACCTGAATTACAAAACAAATATTCTCAAGGTACCGGAGGCCAATATGCAGGCCCATCAAGTGGAACTCGTACTTCTTGGGGTGCTTTAATTGACACCTTATTTTGGAATGGAGATAATACTTACAAATGGGATGTGAATGGAGATATCGTTGGCAAATCAGATCCAACGCATAAAACCGCAGTTACACCTTACGAAAACGCTAAAAACTTCTTCCAAACCGGAATGACTTACAATAACTCATTGTCAGTTGATGGTGGAACCGATCGTTCATCTTACCGTTTTAGTGTTTCTAATATTAAACAAACCGGTATTATTCCTTTACAAGGTTTAAACAAAACCAATTTGTCATTAAACACAGACTTCAATTTATCAAGCAAACTAACAGCTGGTGCTACCGTTAATTATGCTAATATTAATAATGACCGTACACAAATGGGGTCTAACACCTCAGGATTAATGTTAGGTTTATTAAGAACTCCAATCACTTTTGATAATTCAAATGGATTAGCCGATCCGGTTAATGACCCGTTATCATACAGTTTTGCTGATGGTAAACAAAGAACTTATCGTGGTGGAAGCGGTTATGATAACCCGTATTGGACAATCAACAAAAACAGATATAATTCTGTTACCAATCACGTATTTGGAAATTTCCACTTCAATTACAAACCAACTTCTTGGTTAGATATCACTGACCGCATCGGTACAGATATGTACAACACCCTTTCTCATCAACACGTAGCTAAAGGGTCTGCGGTTTACAAACCCGGCAAATTGTACACTTCAAACGAAGGAAATAATTTGATTAATAATGACTTGATTTTAACAGCAAGCAAAAAATTAAACGCTAATATGGATCTTTCTGGCTTAGTGGGTTGGAACATGTACAGCGAAAAAAATACGTATAACTATACAGAAGGCGACAATTTGACGATCAGTGATTTCTATCACATCTCAAATGCACAATCTGTTTTAGCTCGTGAAACAAATTCATTGTACCGTAAAAACAGCTTATATGCACAAGCTAAATTTGCTTACAAATCATATTTGTATGTAGATGTTACCGGTCGCTACGAACAATCTTCAGCTTTCTTACCGAATTCTGTTGGTAATTTCTTCTACCCATCTATTAGTGCTGCTTATATTTTTACTGACCACATCAAATGGTTTAAAGAAAGTCAAAAAATATTGTCGTTCGGTAAAATCCGCTTGTCTTATGCTAGTGTAGGTAAAGACCCTTCTGTTTACAGCACACAAACTTATTATGGTAGTACCAATGTTAACGATGGTTGGACACCGGGTGAACCATTCCCATTTGGTGGAATTACAGGTTTCCAACACGGTGGAATCAACGGAACTATTGCTGATCCAAATTTAAAGCCTGAAAGAACTAATTCGCGTGAATTCGGTTTAGACTTACGCTTCTTAAATGGTCGTATCAATGTAGATTACACTTACTACAAAAGCAATTCTAAAGATTTGTTATTATCTGTTCCTGTTGCTCGTTCTAGTGGTTATGCTTATAAATATACCAACGCAGCAAGTTTATGGAGTGAAGGTCATGAACTTTCATTGACCTTTGTTCCGGTAAAAACTAAAAACTTTACTTGGGAGTCAACAATCAATTGGGCTAAAAACGTAACTGTATGTTCTGATTTAGCTCAAGGAATCGAAAAAGTTACTTTAAATGGTTTCGAAGGATCATTAGTTGTAGTTGCCAGAGGCGAACGTTTTGGTATGTTCGAAGGTGGCAAATTCTTACGTGATGAAAATGGTAAAGTATTGATCGATGACAATCCGGCAAGCCCTACTTATGGTTACCCGGTTGAAGATGGTAAAGTTTCAACTATTGCCAGCTTAGCACCAAAATGGACCGGCGGTTGGTTGAATAACTTTAACTATAAAGGATTGAACTTATCAATTTTATTAGATACTAAACAAGGCAATAAAATATGGAACGGTACACGTGGTGCAATTACTTATTTCGGTACTGCTAAAGCTACTGAAACACGTGGTGAATCAACAGTGTTTAATACCGGAATCTATGAAGGTTCATTGATGGGTCATATGGGTGCAGATGGTAAAATCTACCATTATGATGCAAACGGTAATGAAGTAGCCGGTTCAGGTGCCGCAAATACCCAATCAGTTAAATTAGACGAAGCTTGGTATAGTGGCAATGGTGGCGGTTTTGGTGCTGTTGCTGAGCATTTTGTAGATGATGCTTCTTATATTAAATTGAAAGAATTAGCATTAAACTATGACTTGGCTCCATGTATTTACAGCAAATGCAAATTTGTTAAAGGTGCTAGTGTTGGCGTGTTTGGTCGTAACTTATGGATCAAAACCAAATACAATGGTGTTGACCCTGAAACAAGTTTAACCGGCGCTACCGATGCACAAGGTATTGACTACTTTAACAATCCTGGTACTAAAACCTTTGGTATTAATTTGCGCATCAATTTCTAATCACTAAAAAAGCACAACATGAAAAATAAAATATATAATAAAATAGTTGGCGCGGCACTTACTGCGCTCCTTTTAGGAGGGGTGGTGGCTTGTAAAAAAGAAGGAAAGTTTTTTACTAAAGACATCAACCAAGATCCTAATCAATTAACTACCGTTAAACCGGATGTATTATTAGCGCCGGCAGAACTTGCATTAGCTTACGTTCAAAATGGTGATTTTAGTCGCTATACCGGTGTTTTCACTCAACAATACACCGGAGCTTATCGCCAATTTGCTTCTTATGATAACTATACGTTCAATAGTGCCGATTTCGGTAACCCTTGGAACAGTATGTATACTACTTGTATGAACAACCTCAATCAAGTAATTACTATTTCTGAAGCTAAAGGGTATAAAAACTATGCAGGTGTAGGTAAAGTATTAATGGCTTACAGTATTACCCTTTGTGCTGATATGTGGGGTGATGTACCTTACTCAGAAGCATTTAAAGGTATCGACAATTTACAACCAAAGTATGATACGCAAAAAGATATCTATACTGCGGCATTGAAATTGTGTGATGAC
Organism: Chitinophagales bacterium; assembly: GCA_023251415.1. Taxonomy (GTDB): domain Bacteria; phylum Bacteroidota; class Bacteroidia; order Chitinophagales; family CAIODY01; genus JAHEYX01. Next base: position 2,850 of record JAHEYX010000126.1, on the reverse strand, counting down.
GCGATTACTGAAATGGGAGCTACCGGTACTTCTGCAGGAGCTGTTGTTCCGGGTGCTGAAGATTTAATTTATGGTGGGGACATGACCAATTGGATGGCCTTTGCCCATGGATTGAAAGCCCGTTTATATTTACACCAAGCTAAATTTGATGCAACTGCAATTACCAAAGGCTTAGCCGAAGTTACTGCTGCGGCAGGTTTAGTGGATGCAGGTGTTCCTTTTGCTGCTGCAAGCTACGGTAACCCGTGGTTTCAATATGAAAGTGAACGTGCTGATATCACTTTCCTTGGTAGCAATGCCTATAACATGATGATTGCTAAAAATGATCCACGTATTGATGCAATGATTGATACCGTTAATGACGCTCCAGGCTTTTTTATTGCTGATGCGGCTGCTCCTGTATATTTAATCAATACTACTGAACTTAGTTTCATCGAAGCAGAATTGCAAGCTCGTAAAGGTGCTGCTCCTGCGGCTGCTACAGCTTATGACGCTGCGGTTACCGCTTCTTTTGCACTTGCTGGTCATGCCGGTGAGGAAACTGCTTATTTAACAGCGCACCCTTATCCAAGTGCCGGTACTGCGGCTGCTCAATTACAAGCAATCATCGAAGAAAAATACATTGCTATGTATGCTTCTCCTGAAGTGTTTAACGATTGGCGCAGAACAGGCTTCCCAGTATTAACTCCAAAAAATGGTTCAAGTATCCCACGTCGTTTCTTGTATCCTGATTCTGAAGAACAATACAATAGCGCAAACATGGCAACTGGTACAACTAATAACCTTTACGCAAAAGTTTGGTGGGATCAATAATGCTCAGCTTCATTTAGCTTAAATAAAAAAGCCCCGATTATTCATTAATCGGGGCTTTTTTATTGGTTAGCTTTTTGTTGCCAAACCATCACAAAATCATTCATCACATACCCGTTTCCAATATCAAAATCAGCTACACGTTCTATTTTAAAACCTTTCTTAAAATAGAAATTAATGGATTTAAAATTTTGACGATTCACGGTTAATCGCATAGTAGCCATGCCGCTAAACTTTTTGATCAGCAAGTCTAGTACTGCGCTTCCAATACCTCGATTTTGAACGGAACCGGAAATATAAAACTTATGAATAAAATAGTTTCCCGGCTCTTGCTCACTTATAGCGATGAAACCTATTGGTGTTTCTTGCTGTTGAATGAAATAAAAACGCTGTCCTTCACTTACTTGTTTCGTAAGTGCATCAACGCTATACATTTTTGTGAGCAAATATTCGATTTGCTCATTGGTAATAATGCCGGGATAATGTTGGTACCAAATGGTTCTTGCTAATTGTTGAATAACGGTGAGACCATCGGCATCAACCTCAAGCAATGCAATTGTTGTAGTCATAAAATAAGCTTATTCACTAACGTACAATACCTGTTCAACTTGATTATCGGCAGGCATTTGATTTTTAATAAAAGTTACCGGCATGTTTCCGGTTACAGTGGTATTAACAGAAGGATCGTAACCTACAGCATACAAATAACCATTTCCGTACGTTAAGGAGTCAAATTGCACATAACCATGGTTGTCTGCAATGGCTGTATAATCATAGGAAGTAATGGTAGTGCCCGGAAAATCGGTTGCACCAATTTTATAATACACTTTTAATCCGGCTACCGGTATGGTATGATGAATGCACTGCACGATAAGCCGCACAGGACCTTTAATCGAAGTATTCTTCGTTAACTTGTATTCGTTGGAGGTGTTCTTTTTTTTACAAGATGCAAAATAAAAAAGGCCGCAAAACAATAATGCCATTGAAATAAAGCAATATGTTTTAGCGGCCTTTAACATCAACTTCGTTATTAGTGAGCGATTAATAATTTTTTAGAAACCATGGTTTGACTATTGGTTAATTGTACCATGTACATGCCTGCTGCCAAATCTGCTAATGACAACGAAACTTTAGCTTCATCTATTTTATAAGAACGAACTAATTCGCCGTTAACATTGTACAATTGCACCAACGAGTGTAAATCATTTAAGTTAACTTGATCAATTAAAAGCAATTGGTAATCGGTATAGTAAATAAGGTTAACAAGCGGGCTGTTTGCCGCCGGCACAATACCTGAAGGAAAATCAACAGCAATGGTATCACATTTTTGTGTTGAACATACGCCATTAATTGCCATTAAACATACTTGGTAATTACCCGGACCGGAATACGTATGTATCGGGTTGGATAATGTACTGTTGAAGTTGTCGGCCCCCGACCAATTATAACTAGAAGCTCCGGAAGAGGTATTGTGAAAAGATACTAATAAACCTGACCCAACGGTATGTGTAAAGTTTGCTACCGGATTCGAGTTTACAACTACATTATTAATTGTTACTTGCGAGGTACATCCATTTTCCGATACAGTTAACGAAACCGGCTGTGTGCCTGAAGATACCCAATAACAGCTTATTGGTCCGGGTCCACTTGATGGAGTAGCGATACCACCGTTAAAGTTCCAATTAAATGTAGCAGCGGCTGTAGCTGTGCCATTATAATTAATTAACGTACCTACATTCACACAAGCAGGAGTAACCACTTGGAAATTCGATGTTGGTGTTTGAGTAATGGTAATGGTATCGGTAAACGAACTCGACCCTCCACTGTTTGAAACAATTAAAGTAACTATGTGTGGTCCGGCAGTAGAGAAAGTAACATTAGGATTTTGCTGTATAGATGCGGCTGGTATAGCGCCCGAACCAAAATTCCAAGACCATGTGCTTGGTGTATTCAAAGATGCATCAGTAAAGGTTATTGGCGAGCTTGTACATAATGTGCCCCCCGGAACAGTAAATCCTGCAATAGGTCCAACACAATTTT
>JAHEYX010000125.1 GCA_023251415.1 Chitinophagales bacterium | reverse complement strand
ATATTTTTAGTCAAATCGGAGTTATTATGTTGATTGGCTTGGTTACTAAAAACGGAATTTTAATTGTTGAATTTGCCAATCAACTGAAGGAAAAAGGAATGCCTTTACGTGAAGCGATTCAGGAAGCGGCTGCCGCTCGATTACGCCCCATTTTAATGACCAGCTTAGCTACTGCATTAGGGGCTTTACCTATTGCCTTAGCATTAGGTGCCGGAGCCAAGAGTAGAATGTCGATGGGAATAGTAGTTATTGGTGGTTTAATTTTCTCTTTAGTACTTACCTTATTTGTTATACCGGCCATGTACACTTATTTATCAAAAGAAAAAAAGTCAGTTCATGAATAAATTATTTTTTTGGTGCTTGTGTTCTTTGAGCTTGACTGCACATGCACAAGAACAACTTTCGTTGTCAAATGCAATTGAATTGGCTTTAACAAAAAACTATGCAATTCGGATTGCTAAAACAACATCGCAAATTTCGCAGCAAGAGGTTACTTACGGAAACGCCGGAATGTTGCCGCAAATAGCATTAAATGCCGGTGAGGTGTTTGCCAATAACAACACTAAACAAAGCTATTCCAACGGTAATGAAGTTGACAAAAAAAATGCCTTGTCCAATAACCTCAACTCGGGTATTGCATTAAACTGGACCTTGTTTGATGGTATGAAAATGTTTGTTCAATATAAACAATTGAGTAATCAAAATGAGTTATCGAAAATAGAATTGAAGCGTTCCATTGAAGGCACAGTAAATCAAATTATCATAGCTTATTATGCCATCGTAAAAGAGAAGCAGTTGATCAACCGATTAACTACCACCATAAGCTATTATCAAGAACGTTTACAAATTGCTACCGAACAATTAAACATCGGTAGTGGTTCGCGTCAAGAAATGCTTCAGGCAAAAGTCGATTTAAACGAACAACAAGCATTGTTGTTACAAGCTCAAATCAATTTAACACAAGCCAAGTCAACTTTAAATCAATTACTGGCTCAATCCTCTACGCGTACTTTTGATGTGAGCGATTCTATTCCACTTAATACAGCACTTAGTTATGAATCATTAAAAGTAACCGCTTTACACCAAAACTATTCGTTACAATTGGCTCAAAAAAATATGCAGCTTGCTAAACTTGCTGTAAGTGAAAGCAAATCCTTATTGTATCCAAAAGTTGGATTGAGTATGAATTATAATTTTACTCGTGCCGACAATCAGGCCGGCTTTATTTTGTTGAATCAAAACTTAGGTTTTAATGCCGGATTAAATGCTTCGTGGACATTGTTTAACGGCAATAACAACCAACGTCAAATCAATAAAGCAACGTTATCGCAACAGATTGCCAACACTCAACTAATGGAAGTAAGAGCAGAAATTGACAATTCGTTATACGCAGCCTTTCAAACCTATACCGGCGCTGTAGCCTTGTTAAATTTGGAGCAAGAGAATGTGAGTGTCGCCGCCGAAAACCAATCGATAGCTATGGAACGTTATCGTTTAGGAAGCAGTTCAGCTATGGAATGGAAGAATGCGCAACAAAGTTATGAAGCGGCGCAAAACCGATTATTAAACGCCTTATATGCTGCTAAGCTTGCTGAAACTTCGTTATTGCGATTGAATGGAATGTTAGTACAATAAGCACAAGGAGTGCAATAAATCACGCCTGCTTCGGGAAAGCTCTTCCTATTATTTTAATACAATTAGTAATTGAGCACCTTCAATGCGAGTGGCAAATGTTCGCAAATTTTCGGCAGCAGGTGGTGTATTCACTTCCCCATTAGCATTAAATTCACTTCCATGTGCCGGGCATTGTAACTTATCGCCAAACACTTGCAACTCAGCCCCTTGATGTGGGCACCGCATCCATAAAGCAGTGTATTGATCAGCTGCTACACGATAAACACAAATGGGGAATTGCAAGGAGGCATGATGAACAATCACATACGATTTGAAACTGTTATCCGATTTGCCACTTGCAAAAGCAGCAATGGGTACTATTAAATTTTCGCCGGTTAAAGTGCCATTAATAGGCGTACTGCTTGCACAACTCTCCAATAAGCCTGAGAGGGCAAACCCGCCAATACAAACCAAACAAGAATTTCTAACAAATTGTCGACGATGCATGCCTCAAAAGTACAACCCGAAAGTGATGCAATCCGAAATTTTTAATTTTAAAAAAGGAAAATTAATTGGCCGCCAATTCGCTTGGGAAAACGCCTGTTATTCTTTTAAATGCCGTACTGAAGTTGCCGGAACTGGTAAAGCCGATTTCAGCAGCTACTTGTGCAATGCTTAAATCAGTGGTGGTTAACAATAATCGCGCTTTAAGCATCCGTTGTTCTTGAACAAAATCATACACAGTGCTGCCAAACAATTCTTTAAACCCTTTTTTTAAATAACATTGATTGATACCAATTTTCATGGCCAACTCCGGAATGGTAGGTGGCTCGTTTAATTGGTTCAATAAGATCTCGCGTGCCGTATAAAATTTTTCCTTTTCAAGCGGTTTACTTAAAAACTTACAAGAGTCACAGACGGTATCGGTGGCAGAAGCCTCTTTTTGAAAACATAACAATAAAGCAAGTGCTTTACTTTCGAGCAACAACAATTCCTGCAAGCCCTCTACTTTAGCTGTAACCAACTCGTGCAAAAGTAATTGGGTGGAACAGCAATTGTCTTGTTGTTCAATTAAAGGGAATTGTGAAAGGCTTAAAGTTACTGTTGCTGTTTTAAACAACTCCAGATAAGCGTCATCAAATGAAAATTGAATTTCATAACTTTTACCTAAATCGGCAGTTGTTAACCCGCAATCGGTACCGGAATAATAAAAACGAATATGTAAAGTGTTGCCTTTACGGTGCAAGAGCGACTCGTTTCGAACAACATCGGGTATGGTTTTAATGCTATAAGTTAATCCTTGCTTAATGGTTAAGTTGCGCAACATGGGGCAAAGGTAAGGCTTAACGCTTAAAAAAGAAAAAAGGAGTTTTTAATCGGTTAAATTTAATTTGGTAATTCGCAACTTTATAGCGCTGGTTGACCGTCCAAAATGACGAGCCAACTCGCGTATCCCAAATCCTTTGGCATATAATTCAGCAAGTTCCAAATCTGCTTCGTCGCTCCATGTTTTATAGGCTGCTGTGTTTTTCTCGCGTGCTGTAGCTACAGTATAGGTTTTTGTGGTTGCCAATTCTTTATAATTAGGCACATAAACCGGTGGTCCTTTTTTCGGTTCCGGCTCTCCCTTTTGTTTGTTTTCTTCTGTAATTACCGGTATCACTTTAATTTGTTCAAAATCCGGAAAGTCTTTTGGTAAAAGCGTTTCAGGTATATGCAGTACGTTTTTAGTGCGCGTTACTGCCACATACAACAAGTTTATTTCTTCATTGATTTTTGAGATCGGGATGGTATTGGTACCATCGTTTTTTAATTTCTGCAATTTTTCTTCCGTGATAAAATCATTCACCAATTGCACCACGTCATACTCCATTCCTTTACACCGGTGTACGGTACTGAAGATTATTTCGGCCTTAGCTTTATCGTCTTTTTCAACTTGCTTTTCGCGGATGTCTTTTAAAATGCGTGGAATTGCATTTCCATAATCCTTTACAATTTCAATCATCATCCCCAATTGCATGTCTTCGGTTTGTTCGATGTAATGCTCCAAATCTTCCATCGAGCGCATTTCCTTTATCAACGCGTCTTTAATCATCTTCCTGTTTCCGTTACTCAAGTTCAAAATATCGTACAACGAAGCTCCTTCATCGGCATAGGTATAGGAATTAAAATTGCCTTCGAAATATACTTTCTTTAAACTTTTCCGCCGACTCATGTAATCGATTGCTTCTGCCAATAAGCCCAAATTAGTACGGGCAATAATGGCTTTTACTTGTTGTTGCTTGGAATGTCCGAATCCTTTAATTGCTATTGCTTTATAAGGACCTATCAAGCTTTTCCAGCTTAGAATAGATGTTGCTAATTGCGCAATTGCTGTCGGGTAACGAAAGCTGTTACTCAATTGAAAGGTTGTATAATCAGCTTGTTCGAGGGAATTAACTGCATAACGCCATCCATAAATTTGTTGGTGCGTATCCCCTACTATAACTTTCGTGGCTTGTTGTCGGAAAAAGAGGGCTAGCATTGCCGGCGATGCATCTTGACCTTCATCAAACAAAATATAATCGTAGTTTAGTTGTGGGTTCAGTAATTGAAATTTCTTCAAATAAAAATCATGCGTGATTTCAATTTCTCCGCTATCCATTTTACCTAACAATTGCCGTGTTTGTTGCAGTATATAAGCGTAATGTTGCTTCACAAACAATTGGGCTTTGGCATCACTCACTACATCCAAGTAATTAAGCTCTTGCACTTTTTGTTTCGTGCTGTTGCAGAAATAAGCAATAAATTTGGAGATGTGATTAGCCAACACATATTCGGTATGCTTTTCACCGGTGCCTTTAATTTTCAATAAAGCCGCAATTTCGTGTGTTTGGTAGGCTTGTTTACGCACCACATAGTTGCTTTTGTAAACGATGTGTTTATAAGCCAATGAATGTGCAGTTTCTACCTGTACATTTGACAAACCGGCTGCTTCAAACTTGCGAATTGCCTCTAAACGTACGGATTTATTGAATGCCAAATACAAAATACGGCTGCTTTTAGGGCGTGCCTTGGCATATTCAATTATCGTGGTAGTTTTTCCGGATCCGGCTACAGCATTGATTTTTATAGGGCCGGTTGAACGAATGATTGCTTCTTGCTCTGCGGTCAGTTCCATCTCCTCAATATCTTTTCGTTTTATAAATTGTTTGGTCAGCCAAATATCCAATTATTTTCTAAATTTTCTGAACAAAATATTCCGTTTGGGTTCGATTCGACATTTCCGCCGTTTATAAGGGGAATCCACAATTAACTATTTAAAAACTTTTTCTATAGGTTGTTGCAAAATTGTAAGGCTTAAAACTACATTTGCATGACATCACCTTAACCACCAAACCGATTTAACGCCATGAGTGAAACTGTAGAATTGTTTTTTGAAAAATCGGCACTAAAAGCTGCTGATAAAGAGCATCGTCGCAAAATATTATTCAATATTGGCAAATACAATGCTGCTGTAATTAATGGAAAAACGCAATATGCCGATTTGGAATTAGCTAAAATGCGAGCTAAAAATACCAAATGGAAAGCCATTGATAATTTAGATAAATATTTAATTGAATTTGAAAGCAATTTCACCAATAACGGAGGTACCGTAATTTGGGCTGAAACGGCAGATGAAGCCATTCAGGAAATTTACAAGATAGCAGAGGCCTGTGGTGCTAAACAAGTTGTGAAAAGCAAGTCGATGGCTACTGAGGAGATTCACCTCAACAAGGCATTAGAAAAAAAAGGTATTGAAAGTGTTGAAACTGATTTGGGCGAGTACATTCAACAATTAGACGGTGAAGCCCCGTATCATATTGTTACACCGGCCATGCATAAAAGCAAAGAAGATGTAGCAAAGGTGTTTCATGAACATTTAGGAACCCCATTAGACTATACTCCGGAGCAACTCACCTTGGTAGCGCGCGCTAAACTGCGTGAAAAGTACATGACCGCCGATATTGGTGTTACCGGTTCTAATTTTATTTTGGCAGATACCGGATCGGTTTTGGTATTGGAAAATGAAGGCAATGCACGTTTGAGCACCTCTTTACCTAAAATACATATTGCCATTGTCGGAATCGAAAAGGTATTGCCTTCCATTAACGATTTAGCCTTGTTTTTACCGCTTTTATCAACTTATGGAACCGGTCAAAAAATAACAGTATACAATACCATTTTCAGTGGCCCGCGCCGTTCCGGTGAAGTTGATGGTCCTGAAAAAATGTATGTGATTCTGCTGGATAACGGCCGTACAGCTTTATTAAATCGTCCGGAGCAACGTGAAGCCCTTTATTGTATTCGTTGCGGATCTTGTTTAAATGCTTGTCCGGTGTATAAAAGCATTGGCGGACATGCTTATGGTACCACTTATAGTGGTCCAATAGGCTCTGTTATTACGCCTCATTTCCAAGGCATGGAAGCGTTTAAACATTTAAGTAATGCCTCCTCCTTATGTGGTAATTGTACAGAGGTTTGTCCGATGCGAATCAATCTTCACGAATTGTTACTCTTGAATCGTAGAGATGCTGTTAAAGCAAACTTATCCGGCAGTGCAGAGAAAACTGGTTGGTTAGCTTGGAAAATCGGTATGAGTAAACGCAGCTTTATGAATATGGGCAGTAGCGGCTTACGCAACTTTGTGATGAAGAAATATTTCAAAAACACATGGGGGAAATATCACGATGTTCCTAAATTTCCTAAAAAGTCGTTTAATCAACTTATGAAAGAGAAGCACAAATCTTAAGTGACTAATAGCAATAAAAAAGCCTTGTTAATTAACAAGGCTTTTTTGTTTTAACTATGCAGTGTAGTATTAATAAATCCGGAATGGACGACTAATGTTGAATCCGAAGCGGAAACCCCATTTAGTCCATGATGTAGGACTGTTTAATATAAAATCATCTTCGGTAAAACCGCCGGTATTTACCAAGGTTAAATGAAACACGTGACCGCCGGTTTCAATTTCGTAACCTATCCCAAGTGGGTAATAATAAGTGCCTGCTTTGTGAGCTGCTGTTCTTGATTTGGAGAATGGCATAAAGTAGTCGATAATAATTGCACTACGTTTACTGAATTTCAAGCGCCCACCAACACCAATTGCAAACACATCGTTTTCGTCATTAGCCGCTACATAGTTGCGGTGTATATAAGTAGGCATTATCTGTATGGACAAGTTGGTATTGAATTTACGAGCAATCATTACCTGCGAAATATAAGTCAACCGCTCTGTTCCATTGTGAAAAGAAGCTGCTGAGGTAGAATCAGAAGAGGCTGTCATTCCGGTGGTATTGATGCCTCCTAAAAGTGTGATTGTAACCGGTGTTTTGCGGGTTGTTTGACGAAGCAATTTGTATTTCAAATGACCATCATAAACCTCATGAATACTTCCAAATCCTTTACTACGACCTATGGATGCCGTTAATCGATCGGTAACACCGTATTCGAAAGCAATACGCATGTTAGCAATTTGGTCAAAGCCCCATAAGTTATGAGTACCGCCACCGGCAGCTTTACCAACACCACCAAACACGTGCGAAACACGAAAGTCTAATTGGTGTGCTCCTACTGTTTCAATACTATGCGCCATATTTAGACGTGTAGTTTTAAATGTAGCACTAACAATGTCATCTGACTTGTCTTCTCCTAATAATTTACTTAAATCATCTTGTGCGAATAATGGCGAAGAGCTAAGCAACAATAGTGCTCCGGCTAAAAAACGGTTTAATTTCATCGTTACAGAATTTGAAAATGGATAATTGAGTTAATGACAGGCTATTTTTGGGGTTCAAAGGTCACATCAACAGAAACGTCAATCGTTTCGGCTAAGCTTTGAGCCACCACACTAGGGCGTTCAATTTTGTGATCATCTAATCTTACTCTAAAACTGGCAACACCACGAATTTTACCATCTTTAGTAGTAAAAGTTGCGCGTGTTTTATAATCTTTAGTTACGCCATGAATAGTTAATTTTCCAACAACCCAAACAGAATAGGTACCGTTTTTTGTTAAATCGGAATTGGTAGAATCTACGATGGTACCTTTAAATTCTGAAGTAGGGTATTTTTCACTTTCCATGTAGTTTTCATTGAAATGCTCTTCCATCAATGCTTTTGGAAACTTAAAGGTGGTGTTTTTTACTTTAAAAAAGAGTGACTTATTGGCCAAATTCATTGCTGCTCCAACCACTTTAGATTTTGCTTCAATATTTTCAATGGCTGTTTTAGAGAAGAACGAAATTTCAGCAGCGGTTCCTAACCATACATTTTGTGCATGAGCTGCAATTGCGATTAGGCTAAATGCGAATAAAAAAGATAATTTTTTCATTTTCGATTGTATTTTAATAATTAGTGGATTGATTTCAAATTATTGCTTTTCACCATTATCGAGCCAACATTGAATCGTATTCATATCGGTCTGACTTAACGGCGCTGAAGCAGGCATGTTTTGTAAAGTAATTACACGAAGTTTCAAGGATCCATTTGTTGCAATATCCTTTACATCAGCATAAGCAGTTAACGGAGGGAATTGGGCTCCGGCAACATGACAACCTGCCGTTGCACAATTGTTGTCGATTATTGGTTTAATGTGTT
>JAHEYX010000124.1 GCA_023251415.1 Chitinophagales bacterium | reverse complement strand
AAGTAATTGGGAAAATTCCTGATTTATTAGGCAATCAACGTTGTATTATTAAACTCTCAGAAGAAGCGGCCGAAGGATTAGATGCATTCGATAATCGCTTTTTGGTAGAATTAACATACCACTTAAAGCAGTAATGGGTCCTCATCATTATACAATAGCGCTATTTTCGAAGGAATGGTTTTTAAGTTCCGGCTTAACCATTTTATTAATTGTAATTGGAATAATAATCGGTCGCAAATTAAGTATTGATCAAAAAGAACGACTCGGACGCATTACCGGTTGGACCTTATTGGGCGTAGCTTTATCGGGGCATTTGTATTTGTTTTGGGTTAATAAATGGACCATACAAAGCTCTTTACCTTTACATTTATGCGGTATTTCAGCCATATTATCGGGTATAGTATTATTAAAGCGGCATCAATTAGCTTATGAATGCCTTTATTTTTGGGGTATTCCCGGAGCTTTTCATTCCTTACTTACACCGGAATTAACACAGGGCGGTGAAGGTTACTTATATGCCGATTATTTCTTATCGCATGGTGGAATTATTTTATCGGCTCTTTATTTAACGATGGTTTTAGGCATGCGTCCCGGAGTGCATTCTTGGTGGAAGATTTTCTTGCTAACCCAAGTATTAGCCCTGGTTATTGGAAGTATCAATTGGGCTTTGAATTCCAATTACATGTACTTGTGTCACAAACCTATTGCCGACAATCCACTGGTAATGGGCGATTGGCCTTGGTACATTGCCGTTTTTGAGCTGGCTGCTATCGTTCATTTCCTGTTGATTTATGCGCCGTTTTGGTGGCAAGATCATAAAGCTAAAAGACGCAACAGTACTAAATCAGCTTAAATTTTACCCGGATTTAATTAGGCTATTTCCTACTTTAATTATTAATAAGAATTAATACACAACTGTGTATAAAAAAGGCCTCAAAATCTTTCCGATTAGTCCTGATAATTTATATCTTTATGCCCCCGAGCAAAAGCCTTGAAATACTTGTTAAATAAAGGCTTTCGGAAATCTATCCGAAGAAAATCGGAATTTCATTTTTTAATTTAAAAAGAACACATGTCAGATTCACAGGAATTTAAGAAATCGGCGGAGTACAATGCCGATAACATTCAGGTATTAGAGGGCTTGGAAGCCGTTAGAAAAAGACCCGCCATGTATATTGGCGATATCGGAACCAAAGGTTTACACCACTTGGTTTATGAAGTAGTGGATAACTCTATCGACGAAGCTTTAGCCGGACATTGTAAAAACATCATAGTTACCATTCACGAAGGCAATTCCATCTCAGTTTCAGATGATGGTCGTGGTATTCCAACCGATTTGCATAAAAAAGAAAACCGTTCGGCCCTTGAGGTGGTAATGACGGTTTTACATGCCGGTGGTAAATTTGATAAGGATACCTATAAAGTTTCCGGTGGTTTACACGGTGTTGGGGTAAGTTGTGTAAATGCATTATCCTCTCATTTAAAAGTAACGGTACGTCGTAACGGTGTTATTTACGAACAAGAATACAATGAAGGAAAACCAAAATATGCAGTACGTGAAATCGGGACTACCGAAACTACCGGTACTACAGTTTGGTTCCAACCCGATACTACCATTTTCATCGTTTCTGAATACAAGTATGAAACCTTGCAAACGCGTATGCGCGAATTATCGTTTTTGAACCGTGGTGTAAGTATCACTTTGCGCGACGAACGTAATAAAGATGAAAACGGTGAAGTACATTCTGAAACCTTCTTCAGTCAAGGTGGTTTGGTTGAATTCGTTCGTTTTGTGGATGCCAGCCGTATCCCTTTAATTCCGGATCCGATTTATGCCGAAATGACCAAAGACAATATTTCGGTAGAAATAGCTATGCAATACAATGATTCTTATAACGAGAACATTTGCAGTTATGTCAACAACATCAATACCATTGAAGGCGGAACGCACGTTGCCGGTATGCGTCGTGCTTTAACTCGCTCGTTTAAAGCTTATGCCGATAAAAATAAATTGCTGGAGAAAGTAAACTTAGAAATTACCGGCGATGACTTTCGTGAAGGATTATCAACCGTAATTTCCGTTAAAGTTCCGGAACCTCAATTTGAAGGACAAACCAAAACCAAATTAGGTAACAACGAAGTAACCGGTGTGGTTGATCAATGCGTAGGTGAAATGTTGAACAACTATTTGGAAGAGCATCCGAAAGAAGCTAAAATCATCGTTCAAAAAATTGTTTTAGCGGCTACAGCGCGTCATGCGGCTCGTAAAGCTCGTGAAATGGTGCAACGTAAAAGCGTTATCGGAAGTGGATTACCCGGAAAACTAGCCGATTGCCAAGATACCGATCCAGCCGTTTCTGAAATATTCCTTGTCGAAGGAGATTCGGCCGGTGGAACAGCTAAACAAGGCCGTAATCGTAAATACCAAGCCATCCTGCCTTTACGTGGTAAAATATTAAACGTAGAGAAAGCTATGGAACATAAAATCTACGATAATGAGGAGATTAAAAACATGTTCACCGCTTTAGGGGTAAGCATTGGTACGCTTGAAGATAACAAGGCATTAAATATCGAAAAATTACGCTACCATAAAATCGTAATCATGACCGATGCCGATGTGGATGGAAGCCACATTACTACCTTGATTTTGACTTTCTTCTTCCGTTACATGAAAGAATTAATCGAATCAGGTTATGTATATATCGCTACTCCTCCACTCTATTTAGTTAAGAAAGGAAAAGAGCAGATTTATGCTTGGGCAGATACCGATCGTAAAGCTGCCGTAGATAAATTAGCTAATGGTCGCGAAGATTCAGTTACCATTCAACGATATAAAGGTTTGGGAGAAATGAATGCCGAACAATTATGGGAAACTACCATGAATCCTGAAACACGCACCTTACGCCAAGTAACTATTGAAAGTGCTGCTGAAGCTGATCGTATATTCAGTATGTTGATGGGCGATGAAGTTCCACCTCGTCGTGAATTCATCGAAAGTCATGCAAAATATGCCCGTATTGATACCTGATCATAAACCTACCAATTTTGAAAGTGCCGATTTAGTTATCGGCACTTTTTTTCTACCTGAACCAAAATAGCTGCGAATGCCTGAATTAATTATTGAAACCAATCAGCTTGTTAAAGCTTATGATGATCGAAATGCGGTAAACGGATTAGATTTGCAAGTATATAAGGGAGATGTATTTGGCTTCTTAGGGCCTAATGGTGCCGGAAAAAGTACAACCATTCGAATGCTGCTTGGTTTGATTAAACCTACTTCCGGAAGCATTAAAATTTTTGGTAAAGAATTCGCCTCCAATCGGATAGCTATTTTACGTGACATTGGCGCCATCGTAGAAAAACCCGATTTCTACTTGTACTTGAGTGCTATAAAAAACCTCGAATTATTAGCACGTTTGAGCGAAACCGATTCCTCTAACAAGCGTTTGATGGAAGTACTGGAATTGGTTGGATTAGGTGATCGTGCCAAAAGTAAAGTTAAAACGTTTTCGCATGGAATGAAACAACGTTTGGGTTTAGCTCAAGCCTTAATACACGATCCGGAATTAATCATTTTAGATGAACCAACGACCGGTTTAGATCCAAAAGGTATCGTTGAAATTCGTGATTTAATTAATTTGCTGAGCAAAGAACAAGGTAAAACCATTTTTCATTCTTCGCACTTGTTGCATGAAGTCGAAATGACTTGTAACCGCATGATGATCATGTATCAAGGGAAAGGCGTTACAAGTGGAACGGTGGAAGAATTATTAAGCTTACGTGATTTAAAAGTCACTTTTGAAGTTAGTGATGCTGATAAAGCAAAACAAGTGCTTGCTACTTCGGCATTTGCCAAATTCACCCATACCTGGTCGACTAACAAGTTGGTTATTCATATGGAAAACAATGAAATCGCACTACTCAATCAATTATTGGTTAGCAATGGGATTTCTGTTTCCTCTATTGTTCCTTTACGCTCATTAGAAGAGTATTTCTTAGAAATCACCACACAATCCGGAATCATCTAATTTACAAAGCTTCAACCGGTATAATATTGTGTTTGATGGCATAAATAGCAATGCTCATTGAATTCTTGAGGCCAAGACGCTCTTGTAAACGCAATTTCCACCCTTCAACCGTACGAACTGAAGCATTCATTTCTACAGCTATTTCTTTGGCTGACAATCCCTTACACAACCACATCATCAATTCCAATTCATGTTCGTTGAATTTAGGTTCTTCCACCTTTTTGTACGGGTTGAAGCTGCTGTTAGCAATCAAATGATGAAATTTCTTGCCCACTTCAAAGGAGAAGTAATTCTTTTTGTTAGAAACCGCATAAATGGCTTCTATCACCTCTTCTCGATCAGTTTCTTTGGTGATATAGCCTTTAGCTCCGGCATCCAACATGCGAACTATCAATTCATCATCCTGGTACAAGGTTAAAGCAATGACTTGAATATCCGGAAATTCTTCTTTAATTACACTAACTGCTTGAATACCATCTAAATGCGGCATTCGAATATCAGTTAATATAACATCCGGTTTTAATTTGCGAGCCAACTCGATTAATTCTTGTCCATTGGCTGCTTCACCGAGTAATTCAAAATTTGAAATACCGGTGATTAATTGGCGTAAACCATCTCTGAATAAGTCGTGATCATCAGCGATAAGAATACGTATGGGCGTAGTGATGGGTGTTCCTACCATAGTATTGATATGCGTTAATTTGGATAAATATAAACGGAAAAAATTAATTTACAAATGATTTTAATTAGTTACACTAAAATTGAAAATAATTAAAAAAGAAAAATTACTTAATGAATTGAAAAATAAAATACTATACACAAAATTATCTGAAATAATTTATTAAAATAAATTAAAAAAAATAAATAGGACAAACGGGTATTAATATATAAAAGTTTCATTTTCAATTCTTGTTTCCGACAGCCGGATTTTTACCCATTTACCCAAATAAAAAAGCAGTTGCTACGAGAAGTAACAACTGCTTTTAACAAAAAATCTTGTTTAAAAACTTACATTTTAATAAATCTTGCACTTGCTCCATTACCCGAACGAATCAAATACATTCCGTTAGCCAATGTAGTTACATCAAACTGTTGGATTTTAACCGAAGGATTGTACATTCCGGTTTGAACCGTTTTACCGGCTGCATCAATAATGCTGATAGAAGTTGCTTTTTCTGTGTTTACGCTAATTTCAACTTGATTTTCAACCAAGCTATTAATAACTTTTAAACCTTCATTCGCATTAACTTGTTCAATACCGGAATTAATACGGAAATCAAAGGCCATATTTCCGGGACTAACACTTACATTGAACGAATCGCGCGGGAAGCCGTTTGCATAATGAATGTATACTTTTCCAAAAGTAGAAAAATCGGTAACACCGGTATAAATTTCATTGTTCATTGGATTAATAGCAATACCGTAAATTGATTTGTTGATGGCTACCGGAGCAGCAATGGTATTGTTATTCAAATCGTATTTACCCAATTGCATATCTCCAAAGGCTTGGTATAAAACGTAATGAGTACCGGTTATAGCTGCTAAAGCTGAAGTACTGCAACCACTTCCGCTCACAACAATATTTGTAGTACCGGTGCCTGAACCAATTCCGATTTTGCTTACACTTGAATTAGTAAAATCGTTATTATTTAACGTAACCAAATCGGTACCTCCGGCAATCATTAAATTTTCGGGATTGGTAGCTGCGTTAGGCAATTGAATTTCAGCACCATAAGTATGATTGGTTAAATCAATTACTCCAATGAGCCCTTTGTAATTACCAAAATCAAATCCGTTGTTAACCGCTAAATAAGCGATATCATTTTGAACCACAATTTTATCGGCTGCATATTGCGGACCGTTGGCAGTAGTTAAATCATAAATAAACGATAGATTAGATTTATCATATACCTGGAAATAGCTGTTATAAGTAACCAAATACTCGCCTCTCGAAACCAACAATTGGTTATTCCAAATCGCTAATTTACGAACGCCCGGTACTGCAACGCTGTGCAATAAAGCATACGAATTGGCATCATACATATTGATTTTATTATCTGCTGCAGCATAAATGGTATTGTTATCAACCAATACATCAGTTGCAAAACGGCTTCCGGCAATGGTATCAAATGCATGATACACTTTAGTAGTTGGATTGTAAGTGCCAATAGTAACCGGCACATCCTGTGTTTGAGTGGTATAATTATAATACCCTTCGTTTAATACAATAACTTGATTCAAATAAGCTTGTTGAGCAAAAGTAGCAGTCATTGCCAATAGCAACAAGGCGAAAGAAAGTAGATTTTTTTTCATTGAAAAGGTGTTTTAGCAGAATAATAAATTTGGCGGATGTAGCATAAAGGGCCAAACTAAGCTATAACACTAGCTGCGTCGGAAGGACACCTTTAACCTTTCACCCGAAAGTTAAACAATTGTGCAAGGGGCAGGTCTTCTGACTTGGCTCTACTGTTTTTACCTTCCCGAAATTTCAGTGGTATTTATAAAACAGTTTTCTTTAAGAGCTCACAGCACCGGGGAGTGTCGAAGAATTTCACTTCATTCCCTTTTAATGATATTGCTATCAACCTATTGCCCGACAAAGATAAAAGTGAAAGTTTAGGAAACAAGTTTTTGCGCCATAAAATTACTCACTATCCTACAAAAGCCTTTATATCAACAGCTTACGCAGCGATAAATTGGCAATTAAATAAGCGGTTATTAAAAATAAGTGGAAACCCCAACCAATACGCCACCGGTAGTTGCCGGAGGATTGCCGATTAAATCGCGTTGCTTTTGATAACGGTAATTCACGCGGAAAACCGTTGCCGGTGTTGGTCGAAACGAAATAGCCGGCATTATACTCCACAAATCATCCGCCTTATTTTGTGTGCTTCCAACAAATGTTCCACAGTTCCAATCTACATATTCCACTCGCACAGCCAAATTTACGCATGCTTGCTCCCATCCTAAAATACGGTGTTTGTAAACAGGCTGCACCAAATCCACAAAGCCACCATATTGTTTACTTCCAAATTGTTCGAAATAATTAGCCGGCAGTTGTACATTGACATACGCCAATTCAGCCGTAATAGCAGTTTTTGTTTTATTAAGCGTACCGGCATAATCCAAGGCTACCACTGAGGCGGTGCGTTTATGATCAATCTGAATTCCGGCTTGCATCCATTTATTATAAACCCCGTTCATATACGATAAACCAAATTCGCCTATAGCACTGTGACGAACCGCTATTTTGCCCGTAAACAACGGACTGCCACTGTTTGAAGTAGATAATTTAGCGGAGTTCTCATTGGCATGCGGCAAATAGGTTTTGTTCAAATCATTATCGATAATGGTATTATCGAGTCCGTTCGTGAGATACAATTCATAACCCCAATACCATTTTTTATAGAAGTGTTTACCATATAAACCAAACCCTGCATTGCTGAAAGTAGCCGGTAACAGTTGCGTGGCCGGAATTGGACGATCTACAAATTCCCATTTCGGACCGTCGTGATTTTGATTAAAAGAACCAATCGGATTAACAATAATTCCACTGCGTAAATTTAATAAAGGATGAAATTCAACATCAATAGCTGCATATTCAATCGAAATCTCCATGGGTTTGCCTTCTAACTGCTCGTCCTTATCGTTTTCGAATTCTATTTCCGATAAAAATTTAATGCGTTTACTGATGCTCGAAGCAACAAATAAACTTAATCGACGAAATTGAAATTCATGTCCGTCACCTACTCGATCCGTCATAAGGTATTGGTAATTGCTTTCTACATAACCACCTAAAGCAACCGGCAATTTATTTAATTTCAAAAATGGGCGGTTGTACACCGCATCCATATTAAGCTTTTGTTGTTGTTGCGGTGTTTCGGTATGCTTCAACAAACTGCTGTCAATTTGCGCAAAAGCATGATTTGAAAGACCAACTACTACTAAAATAAGAAGAGCAAAACGATTCATGGAAAATTTCATTACAAATTATAAAGAGTTTAAAAAGGCTAATAATGCTTGTTTGTCGGCTTCACTTAAAGCTTTGAATTTAGTGGCACTCACGCTTGCTTCACCACCGTGTAATTGAATGGCTTCTTCGATACTGGCTGCACGTCCATCATGTAAAAGAAACAATCGACCACCTTGTGCATCGCCAGCCAATCCTAAGCCCCATAATGGTGTAGTGCGCCATTCAGCAGTACCCGCTGTTCCTTCGGTATACCCATCATCTAATCCGGGTCCCATATCATGCACCAATAA
>JAHEYX010000123.1 GCA_023251415.1 Chitinophagales bacterium | reverse complement strand
AACTTTTAACACCAAGCGATTATACATCAAAGGAGAAATTGTTTCCAGATTGGCGACGATCAATACAATTACAGCAAAAACAGTTGCAGAGCTAATTAATACGCGGAAGTTACGCTTGTATATTAAATACATAAAAAAACTGACCAAGAAGCCGATATAGGCCGCAATTTTACCGGTTGTGATGAAGAACAGAAAGGAAACAAATAAGGCAACACGTAAAAAGTTGCGGGTTCGAAGCGGTAATCGATAAAACAACTTGCTGTTATTAAACGAAAAGAGCATGGCCACGGTGATAAACATGTATGCGCCTGCTTGGCCTGCATTTCTGAAACCGGATAAGGCCTCACCTTGGGCGCGTTCAGGAAAGATGCGTGGAAGTCCATGTCCACCAATAAAAGAATCGTATAGCCCAACCGTTGAGCCGATTAGCGAAGCCCACGCAAACGCAAGCACCAATTGAATAAAACGTTCTTCGGTTTTAAAATGCGTAACAATGGTGGTAAAAATGACCAATAAAAAAGCCAAGATAATTACTTCGAAACTTGACTTAAGCGGAAAGTACGAACCCAAAATTCCTATCCCAAAAAACAAGATGAGAATCCATCCGGAGTTGATTCTAGCCGAAGCATTTAAACGTTTACCGAAAAATAAATAGAATATTATGGCAATCGCTCCAAATATATCTGCAACAATGATCCGACTAAATAAACCGTCTTCACCGCCAATGGTCCGTGTAATAAACGATACCAATATAAAAACAAATATAAAAAAGCGATATACTTTCATAGCGTTTATGCCTTTTTAATCAGCTCAGCTAATTGCTCGGCTTGATAATCCCTTTTGAATTTTTTAAACCGATCACTTTTTAAAACCGACCCATTGGTTGCTGCTCCCGCACAGCAATAGTCATACGCAGCCTTAATTGCTCTGGTATTGGTCTGTTGGTATTGATTTCCTAAATAGCATGTAAAACCCAACTCATACGCTTGAATTATTTCTTCCAACTCAGCCCCTTTAGGCACAAAAAACACCACCTTCTTTCCGGAAGCCATGTATTCAAAAGTCTTGATAGGAATAGCGCTGCGATCTTGTTCGGAGTCGCCTAACATATGCCACAACAAATTCGACTTTTGCATTTCAACAAAAACCTCTTCCCGTTTAATTACACCCAACAACTTTACTTTATCGAATAAGGTGTGTGTGTTTAATTGTTCCATTAAATTAGGATGTATGAATGCTGCCAACTTAATTTCCAATTCATTGCGATCAATTTCATTCGCTTCAACCAAGGCTTGCAGGCCATTCAACAAATCAAAAATATTGCGCGGGTGAGTTGATTCGAAATAAAGTGAACCGGCAAAAAAGATGCGCACTTTGGGTAAATTGGCATCTACAGCAGTTGTTTGTTGAAACGCAGTATATTCTATTTCGTCGAAACCATTATAGATGAGCGTTGATTTTTGTTTCAAAACCGGATAAGCACTTTCATACGCTGCCTTCATGGATTTTGAAATAAAAATAACGTGCGCTGAATTTTTAATAATCCAACGTTCTAAAAATCGATCGATATAAAACAACGGAAACGCTCGTTTAAAGAGCCCTTTCATGACATAAAAATCGCGGAAATCAGTAATTACTTTACGCTTGTGGCGTTTGCCCAACATAATGGCAATCACCAAATTGGTAAAAGAAGGAGCAGTTGCAAAAATCCATTCCACTTCCGGATGGGCTTTCAGATAGGCTGAACCGGCTTTTAAAGCAGCCGGAAGCCAAATGATACCACGATCAGGAATTAAGAATTGACCGATTATTTTTTTCAACAAACTGTTTTTTACCAGTTGTTTGGAAGTAGCTTTAGGAGTTTCGACTTCGGCTGCACGGTTCGCATTCTTGGCTGTATCGAGGAGTGTCATGTTAGAGGTATCCATCGATTTGCCATACCCTAGCGAAGAAATATTTGCGGTCGTGGTTAATACAACCGGTTGAACTTGATTTTCGGGTAAATATTTTGCAAAAGCGTAAGCACGTTGAGCTGCCGGAGCATTAGAGGGTGGAAAAGAGTAAGAAACAAGCAATAAAGGGGTTTGAGACATCGCGTTTCTAATTAGTATTGTTTAATGAGTTGAGCAGGATTTCCGCCAAAGATACAATTTGCAGGAACATTTCCTCGAACAACACTTCCGGAAGCGATTACACTACCGGACCCGATTGTTGTGCCGGGCAAAACTGTTACGCCTGCACCCAACCAAACATTATCGCCAATATGCACTGCACGCGGTTCATCAGTGTTGGTGAGCCGTGTATGCGGGCTATCCATCACTAATGGATGTCCGTTACTATCGAAAATAGCTGAATTAGCCCCTATGAGCACATTTTCACCAATACTTACCAACTGTCGCGCATGTATACAAGAGCCATTAACCCGCGTATTCGCTCCGATTGTTATTTTAGCAGCAGCACCTTCCGCAAAAAGTTTCACGGGTTTATACATGGATAAATGATAGCCAAAATTAGCGGAGTTAAGTACCACCTGATTTGCTAATGTTATACTTGCTCCATCTAAAATTAATATTTGCGGAATATTTTTGCATTTAATGCTTCCGGCAGTTTTTAATCCTGGATTAACCAGTTTAATAAAAGCAAACGCCAATTGCCCGATACACCGAATCCAAACCCTTCGAAAAACAACAATTAATTTGATCATAGTTCAATTGATAGTGAAAACCTGTCATTTATTTTTTTTATCCTATTTTGCAGCCCGTTTAGAGCTAAACAACAGAATAGATTACGATAATCGGGCTAAAGATAATGAATAAGTAGCATTTCAAGTGCAGCATCAAAAGCTGTTTGCCTAAACGATACAACAAGAATGAAATTAGATGAATAAGTATTACCAGCGTTTCCTTTCTTATTTCAATAATGCTTCTTTAAAAGGTGCAACGGTCAATTTATTGTTTGGACAAGCCTTATTAACAGCTATTTTTATTTTATTTGATGCAGTTATAACCAGGTTTTTCAGCCAAGAACTTTTTGCTACCTGGAAACAACTTCAAATTTTAATTAATCTAGTATTGCCCTTATTGGCATTTGGTTTGCCCGAGGGGTATAAATATTATATTGCGTACGAACCTGAAAAATCGCGTCAACACTCCAATTTCATTTTTAGTTTTTTATTATTAATAAGTGGCTTGGTGTTATTAGTTAGTTTAACATTGGGTGGCATTATGGTGAATGCTTATTTTAAGAACCCCTTGCTTACAAATGCTGTTTTTGCATTAGCCTTATTGTTTATTGGAATAACATTAAATAGAATATTACGCTACCAATTGATTACACTCAATAAGACCGGTTTGTTTTTACAAGGAACATTTGTTGCCTTTGTTTTTGCATGCTTTGCTATTGGGGCATTGATTTTTTTACAACATTTTATTTCCGATACATACATTGTTTTTTGTTTAGCCCTACTGGTAGCTATAATGTATATTATTCCTAATTTATTTGTTCGTTTCTTTAATAAATCACAGTCCTTTCAGTTTGAATTTAACGGTGTTGAATTATACCGGTATTTAAAGATTGGTTTTCCATTGTATTTAGCTTCTTTTATGTCGGTTTTTATGGTCAATCTCGACAAGACGATAGTCAGCAAATTAGCGAGTTTAACGGCTTTTGGAATTTATGCGGCCGGGAGTTTTGAAATACCTATTTTTTCAATGTTAAGTGCTTCCTTTTCACAAAGTACCTTTCCGAAATATGTGGCATTATTAAAAGAAGGGAAAAAGCAGGAAGCGATTGATTTATGGATAAAAATTACTTTTACGGTAAGTCGAATCAGTTATCCGGTTATACTGGTATTAATGACTTTTTCGCATAGCCTCATTCATTTAATTTATACTTCAAAAATGGATGCCGCTGTACCTATTTTTAAAACCTTTTTATTCATGAGTTTATGGCGTAATAATTATTATGGCTCATTAATATCGGCTTCCGGTAAAACCAAATGGATTACCATATACAATGGTATGAATGTTATACTGTTAGCCGGTGGTTGTTATTTAGCATATAATTGGTTTGGTTATACTGCCTTGCCTTGGGCCATATTGATTGCTTTAACCTTTATCAATACTGTTCAGTTGATTCACGAAGGAATGTACCGACAGTTTATTCTTAAATTTTTAATTAAGCCTTATATCTTGGTATTTATTGCTTTGATAATAGTGGCATTTATATATTCACCCCTTTAATTTCGACAAGCAATACGTTTACGACTCCTGACTTATTTTACTTCGTAAATTTTGGAATGTACGAATTAGCACCATGATTACTGAAATAGCAAAAAAGGTAATAATAAATGCTACTAAAGCGGTAAATAATGGTTTGGGAGTGAGTACTACCATGGAATACGTTTCAGGGGAATCAATCACTTGCAGGATGTTTTTTTCATTCGACGCATGGCTACGTTCTGCTTCTAAGGAAGCATTGGCTTGAATAAACATATCACTTAAAATATCAACATCGCGTTGTAGACGTTCAATTTCAAGTAGCGCAGTGGCTTTAGTAATACCGGTGTTGGCATCTTTTAAACGCGCCAGTGTACGTTCCTTAACCCCTAGAGCAAATTTAATGGAGTCGTATTTATTTTGTGCAAATATTAAATTGCGATTATTTTGAATATTAATATTTTTCTTGAAAAAGTCGGTTAAGTAATTGGTTAAGTTATTACAGATATGACGCGATAATTCGAGATTATTGGTTTTAACTTCAACGGTAATGGTAGAGGATTTATCATTATCAATGCAACGAATGATTTTTTTCAATAAGTAATCATTCACTTTATTAATAGTATTAATTTGAGCTATAGTTAAATTCGTTAAGTCTACATCCGCAGGAAAATGATTCGAAGGATTCATTTTCATTTGATCGATGAGGTAATTTACCACTAAAATTTGTTCTTTTTTAGTAGGCGCAAATTGACTAAAAAAGCATTGCGTAACCGCCTTTTTGGAGGTAATGATTTCAATTAAGGTACTGTTATTGATTTCAATATTTCCACTCGAAATACCAAAGTTTGCAGCTAAAGCAGAAGCAATACCTGCACCGGATTGTCCGGAATTGGTTTGTAATAAAAATACTGAATCGGCTTGAAATAAGGTAGGTGTTTTGCGTTCATAGAAATAGGCCCCCACTGCCACTAGTAAACAAATTGGCAAAATGATAAACCATTTACTGAAGATATATTTGAGCGAACTAATGATATCAATCAAAATCTCGACAATCGTAACTTCATCATTTTGCTCTTTCAAACTAGACATAAAATAGAAAATTGATATTATATTTATTTAAATATATTATTCCTTAAAAAACATTATATTTAAATTAAAAACAGTAAAAAACTGTTGTAAAAATAGGATTTATTTTGACTTTAAAGGCTAGAAATTGAAATTAGATGCTTAGTAAAGTCTGTTAAGTTCGACAATCTTTAGTACGTAAAGATTTCACAATTAATTAATTGGCGAAAAGCGTAAAACTACGTAAATTGCACCATTATTAACCTTTAAAATAGAATGATTATGTGTTTTGGAAAAAAAATCCCTCAACAATGGTTGTGTGCATTGTTGATTAGCTTTCTTCTGCCTTTCACGACTAGGGCACAAGTAACAATGACTACCTCAGGTAGTTACACACAAGATTTTAATACCTTAGCTACTAGCGGTACCAGTAATACTTGGACTGATAATTCTACCATAGCTAACTGGTATTCTCAACGAACAGGTAGCGGAACTACTTATGCTGCAGATGCTGGAGGTGCTACTTCAGGTAATTTATACAGTTATGGTACCGGAACAAATTCGGATAGAGCAATTGGATCGATTGGTTCTTCTAATGCTGCTGCTGGTCACTTCGCCCATGGTGTATTGTTAAAAAACACTTCAGGGACCACTATAACATCAATAACAGTTTCATATACCTTAGAAGAATGGCGTGATGGTGGAAGTGGTTCTGCTAATACTGTTACTTTTTGGTATAAAACAAGTTCAACTTCCTTTACAGCATTAAACCCGAATTCAAATGGCACTTGGACACAAGTTACTGCTTTGTCATTAAGCAGCCCAATTAATTCAACTGCCGGTGCATTGAATGGTAATAGTGCGACAAATAAAGTTTCTCTATCTAATGTTTCTATTCCGTCCTTATCCTTAGCAAATAACAATTTCATTATGCTAAAATGGGATGATCCAGACAATACAGGTACAGATTGCGGATTGGCCATTGATGACGTTACCATTACTTGGACGGTTACGCCTTCTTGTACTACACCCGGTACCCCAAATTGTTCTACTCCTTCTGCAGTTTGTTTTCCAAGTACAGCAACTATTACCGGCGCAGGAAGTAGTCCTGCTGCTACCACCTATACCTATTGGACGGCTTCAAGCGGAGGCAGTCAAATCACTAGTGGAACCTCACCCGCCGGAACCGTTAGTGCTAATAATTTAACAACGATAGCCTCAACTGCCGCCGGCACTTATACTTACTATGTACAAGGTGAAAACAGCTCTTGCGTTAGTGCTGCACGTCAGGCCGTAGTAGTAACCATAAACGACGTACCTGCCCAACCCAGTTCCATTAGTGGTTCTGCAACTCCTTGTCCGAGCACTGCCGGTTTAACCTACAGCGTTACCAATGTAGCCGGTGTTAGTTATGCATGGACGGTGCCTTCGGGCTGGTCAATAACAGCCGGACAAGGCAATAATGCAATAACTGTAAGCAGCGGAACCGGAAGTGGAAACATCACCTGTACTCCATCCAATACTTGTGGTAATGGTACGGCCGCTACGCCATTAGCTGTAACGCCTTCTGCAACACCTGCAGCACCTGTTTATACAGCTACTACTTCAACCAATAATGTGGTTAGCCCTTGTCAAGGAAGTACTACAAAAACCTATACCGTAACTAATGATCCAAGTGTTACTTATTCATGGACCGTTCCTTCGGGTTGGTCGATTACAGCCGGTGGTTCTACCAATAGTATTACCGTTACTGTTGGAAGCGGTACTGGTAATGTGCATTGTGGAGTAAGCAATGCTTGCAGTGGAACAAATTCTACAGATTTTGTTGTAACACCTGTCAGCAGTGCCCCTTCAGCTCCTGTATTTACAGCATCGAGTGGCAGTAATAATGTGGTTAGTCCTTGTAATAGTGCCACCGGAATTACTTATACCGTAAACAGCAGCAGTGGCTCGACCTATTCTTGGACAGTACCTTCGGGTTGGTCGATTACGGCCGGACAAGGAACTGCTGCAATTACCGTTAATGCCTCTTCTACCTCCGGAAACGTTCGTTGTACGTTGGCAAACGATTGCGGAAGTGCATTTACTGATTTTGCAGTTACTCCGGCAAACGGAACACCATCCACACCTTCATTTACAGCTACCACAAGCAGCAACAATGTTGTTTCGCCTTGTGCCAGTGCTACAGTTTTAACTTATACAATAACAGCCATCAGTGGAGTGACTTATGCCTGGACAGTACCTTCGGGCTGGTCCATTACAGCCGGACAAGGCACTTCAACCATTACCGTGAATGCTTCAACTACTAGCGGTTCGGTTAGTGTTACGGTAACTAATGCCTGTGGATCGGCAAATAATTCAATAGCGGTTACCCCGGTTAATGGAGTTCCTGCACAACCAGGAAGCATCAGTGGTACCAATCCGGTTTGTCAAAGCACGAGTGGTGTAAGCTATACAATTTCAAGTGTGGCCACTGCAAGCAGTTATACTTGGAGTTATAGCGGTACAGGTGCTACAAACAGCAGCACTACTGCCACTGCAAGTTATACGTTTAGTGCTAGTGCCACATCGGGCAATTTAAGCGTTACGGCAAATAATGTTTGCGGATCAAGCAGTGCTCAAACCTTAGCCTTAAGTGTAAGTGCCGCACCTGCTATTACCGCACAACCGGTATCAGCTAATATTGCTGCAGGATCAACTGCAACATTTAGTGTTACAGCAACGAATAGCCCGAGTTATCAATGGCAATACAGCGCCAATGGAAGCAGTGGCTGGAGTGCTGTAGCGAATGGAACACCTAGCAATGTTACGTATACCAATGCAACAACCGCTTCTTTAACAGTAGCCACTTCCAGCTCAACACCGGTGAGTACCTATTATTACCGTGTAGTTGCTACAGCAAATGGTTGTACAGCAACCAGTTCGAATGCCAGTTTAGGATTAGCCAATTATGTTTCATTTGATGATTTCTCTCGCTCGAACAGCAATACTGTTGGGGTGCCAACTGGCATTTCGGCCGGTGGTGGAACTACGGCATGGACCGAAACAGAAACCTC
>JAHEYX010000122.1 GCA_023251415.1 Chitinophagales bacterium | reverse complement strand
CTCAGCTTTAAACGACAATTTCAATGTATTCAGAGGTGGAAACACCAGTGTTCTTGCCCGTGTTGATGGGGAGAAGATTGACCCTCAAGACTTTTTTAGAAAAGTTGACGAAAATGAAAAACGTTATGCCGCCTTTAATAACGGCAAAACACCAGACGAGGCAACGCGTATCAGTTTGCGTGATCAAACCTATGCTGAAGCCGTGAATAATGTCCTTTTGGGTAAAATTTACGAGGATATCGGAATCATGGTTAGTACGGATGAAATGGTTCAACAATGCAGTGGAAGCAAACCTCACCAAGTGATTTTACAAAACTTCTCTGACCCTAAAACAGGTCAGTATGATCCGGGTGCTGTGGCTCGTTTCAAAAACACAGCTTATAAAGAAAACAAAAACAATGAACAGTTGATTTGGCATTTCATTGAAAAGTTTATTTATGAAGACCGTTTGAAAAATAAGTTTAATACCCTTATTAAAAAGGCTGTTTACATTCCAAAATGGCAAATGGAAATGGAATATGCTAACCGCATGGATAAAGCTGACTTTAACTATGTAAGCGTTCCTTTCTCCAGTATTGCTGATTCTTTAGTTAAACCAACTGATGATGAGTTGAAAGCCTATATTTCAAATCATGCAAATCAATTTCAAAACGAAGATGAAACACGTAAAATTGAGTACGTAGTATTCAATATGACCGCTTCACATGAAGACAGTGCTAAAGTAATCAGTGATTTAACCACTTTGGCTGCACAATTCAGAGCAACTTCTGATGATTCTAGTTTTGTATTTAAAAACTCTGATGATCGTATCGAAGGTACTTATTTACCTAAAGAGAAAATTAATCCGGCAATTGCTGATTCGGTTTTTGCAAAAGGAGCTAAACGCGTTTATGGCCCATATATCGATGGTTCTACTATGAAAATAGCCAAAGTTATTGGAATAAAAGTAATGCCTGATTCGGTTAAAGCACGTCACATTCTGATCAAAGTTCCACAAGGACAAGATACTTCAATGGCCAACCGCAAAATGGACAGCTTATGGAAAATGGTTAAGAAGGGTGCTGATTTTGGCATGTTAGCCTTACAAAACTCAGAAGACGAAGGCAGTAAAATAAAAATGGGTGATTTGGGTTATTTTGCTCAAGGTATGATGGTACCGGAGTTTAATGATGCTTGTTTTAATGGTAAGAAAGGTGATATCGTAAAAGTGGTTACTACCTTTGGTATTCACTTAATTCAAATTACTGATCAAAAAGGCATGAAACCTGCAGCTCGCTTGTTCTATGTAAGCAAATCTTTAAAACCAAGTAAAGCAACAGAAAAAGAAATCTACAGCCGTGCTAATCTGTTTGCCGGTAACAACAATACTGCTGCATTGTTTGATACCGCTGCAGCTAAAGCTAACTTACAAAAACGTATTGGTTACCCAATTCGTCAAAATGATAATACCATTCCTGGTTTCAGCACTATGCGCGACTTGGTAAAATGGATTTACAGTGCTAAAATTGGAGAGGTTTCTTCAACTTTCAGTGCGGATGACAAATTGGTAGTTGCTAAATTAACCGAGATTAATGAAAAAGGTTTAGCTTCTTTAGAATCAGTTCGTCCTCGTGTTGAAGCAGAGGTACGCAACGAGAAAAAAGCCGAAAAAATCTTAAAAGATATAGCAGCAAAAACAGCCGGAAAAACTTCATTAGTTGAAATCGGGGCTGCTATTGGTGATACCATTCATAAAGTACCAAGTGCTTCTTTTGCCAGCCCATTTATTCCAATGGCCGGTATGGAACCTGCAGTTATCGGAACAGTTTTCTCCGGTAAATACACTGCAGCTCCTTCAAAAGCTATTAAAGGTAATAACGGTATTTTCTTTGTTCAATCAACAGCAATAACACCAGCTCCTGCAACAACTGATTTTAGTACTCAAATTGGAGGAATAAAAATGCAATACATTTCTAATGTTGAACAAGGCTTTATTGAAGCATTGAAAAAGCAAGTGAAAATTAAAGATTACCGTTCTGATTTTTATTAATCGGTAATTAACAGATAAATCCTTTTTATAAAAGCTGAATACATACCTTTGTATTCAGCTTTTTTTATTTCACTACCATGGAAATTACTACTACACCACTTGTCAATAAGGTTGAAGAAAGCGGTTTGATTACGCTTAATTTGGAAGAATACTTTCCGAAAGAACCGATTAAGGTTTTTGATTTAAAAGATTATTTGTTTCGTGAACTCATTTTAAAGGAAAAGGAATTCAGAGCAGCTTTAAAGGCAAAAGATTGGTCGGAATATAAAGGGGCCAATGTGGCAATTACTTGCAGTGCAGATGCCATTATTCCTTTTTGGGCACATATGTTAGTCGCCAGTGCTTTGGCTCCCGTTGCACAATCTTTTTATATGGGAAATACCGAAGCCTTTTTAATTCACCATTATTATCAAACCTTAGCAAAAATTGATTGGAAAGTATATGCAGGGCAACGCGTTGTTATTAAAGGCTGTGGCGATTTTCCGGTTCCGGTTGCAGCTTATGCAGAAGTAACGCGCCTCTTACAACCACATGTTAAAAGCATAATGTATGGTGAACCCTGCTCAACTGTACCTGTTTTTAAACAGTCTACTCCTGTTTAAATCATTGTTATAGGTTTGCCGTTGTACACTAAGTTAACCGCTATGCCCTTGAACTCAACCCTTATTGATACAACTAATTTACCACAGCACAAAAAAGTCTTTGTATGCCCCTTAGATTGGGGATTGGGGCATGCCACCCGTTGTATACCTCTAATCAATGCATTATTGCAAAACCAAAACGAAGTAGTGATTGGTGCCGATGGTGCTTCACTGCGTTTATTGCAATTAGAGTTTCCAAATTTACGCTTTATCCCTTTAAACGGTTATCGCATTCAATACAGCAAAACGGCAGCAGGCTTGGGTTTTAAAATGGCAATACAAGTTCCAAAGTTAGCTTATGCCATTTACCGCGAACATCAATTACTCAAACAATTGCAATTAAAAGAGCAGTTTGATTGGGTAATTAGTGATAATCGTTATGGGCTTTGGATAAATTCAGCTTACTGTGTTTTTATTACCCATCAATTGCAATTAAAAATGCCGGCAGGTTTAGGTGCTTTAGAATGGTTTCCTCGCCGAATTTTTAGGTTTTTTATTCATCAATATAAACAGTGTTGGGTTCCGGATTATGCAAGTGAAAAAAACTTAAGTGGGGCTTTATCGCATTTCAATACTATTCCAAAAAACACCGTTTATATAGGCCCATTAAGCCGTATGCACAAGTTAACTTTGCCAAACAAGAATCGTTTCGATTGGACTGTATTATTATCAGGCCCGGAGCCACAGCGCACGCAGCTTGAAGACTTGATACTGAAGCAACTATCCGATCCAAAATTTTATACCAAAAAAATTGCCTTTGTTCGTGGAGTGACCAATACTGAAACAGTGCCTGTCAGCAATCACCCTCACTTACAAGTGTATAATTATAAACTTGGTGAAGCCTTAAATGAACTTATACAACAAAGTGATTTATTGATTTGTAGAAGTGGCTACAGTACTTTAATGGATTTGGATGCATTACAAGCAAAAGCACTATTAATACCAACACCTGGTCAAACAGAGCAAATTTATTTAGCTGAATATTGGAGTCAACGATTCGGCTTTCGTTGGATGAGGCAATCGGAAGTCGATTTAACACAATTACTTTAATTATTTTCTAGTAGCCATATAAACACCTGCAAGAATTAAACTTAGGCCTACTGCATGAATCCAGCCTATGGGTTCGCCGTCAATTACACCCCATAGCACTGCAACTACGGGGATAAAATAAGTAGTTATAGCCCCGAAAAGCGTACTGGTACGTTGTACCAACATATAAAAAACAATTGATGCGGTTGCCGTACCTAATAAAGCAAGTATGCTAACATAACCGAGAGAAGTAAGGGCTTTGTCAGAATGCGTGATACGAAAAATAAAATCGGTATTGAATAAAATAACCAAAGCCGGAATGCCAATGATTAAAAAAGCCACGGAAGCAATTTGAAGCGGCGCCAACTCTTTGAGGTACTTTCTTAAGATGTTCAAATTGGCTCCATAACAAGCTGTAGCCAATAATATGTAAAACACATATTGCAGGTGTGCCATATCAAATTTAAAGCCTTTAACCAATACCAAGCAAACGGCGCCCACAAAACCCAATAATATTCCAATAACTTGAGCTATTGTAGTTGGCAATTTAAAAATAATAATGCCTAAAACCAAAGCCCAAACCGGTGTTAGCGCATTTAATACACCGGCAACAGAACTATCCAGGTGTTGTTGTGCGGCAGCAAATAAAAAAGCCGGGATTCCACTTCCTAATAATCCACTCAAGGTTAAAATCGGAATTTTTTTTAATGGAATGTACCTGAAGTGGTATAAGGTAAATGGTAAAAGCACCAGCATAGTAATGCTAATGCGTAAGCAGGCCACTTGAATTTGTTGGAGCCCAACCAGCGAGCGTTTAATCAAGATGAATGAAGATCCCCAGGTTAAGGCTAATGCGATAACGATAAGCCAATTGACTAGTACAAAGTTGGGTGATTTGTTGGAGGTAGTGATTGGCTTCAATTTGAATCGATTATTCCTTATTTAGTTCTTCCCAAAGCACATCTTTCAACTCTTGTAAACCATGGCCGAGGTATGCCGATATAAAAACCACCGGAATTTTCTTAGGCAATGTTTTACGAATTAGTTTTTGCAACTCGTCATCTAGTAAGTCTGATTTAGTAATAGCTAAAACCGATTTTTTATAGCTGAGTTCCTTATTGTAGTTTTTGAGTTCCTTTTTCAGGATTTTTAGTGTTCCTTTAATATCATCGGTATCTGCGGCAATCATAAACAACAATACCGAGTTTCGTTCAATATGTCGCAGGAATCGATAGCCAAGTCCTTTACCTTCTGAAGCGCCTTCTATAATTCCGGGAATATCGGCCATAATAAAGGTATTATGGTTTCGATGTTGTACGATTCCCAATTGTGGAGTTAGGGTAGTAAAAGGATAATCAGCAATAACGGGCTTAGCAGCCGTGAGTTTTGAGAGTAAGGTAGATTTTCCAGCATTGGGTAGACCAACCAATCCAACATCGGCCAACACTTTTAGTTCTAATATTTTTGCAGCTTCTACACGTGGTTCACCCGGTTGGGCAAAACGTGGGGTTTGGCGAGTAGGGCTTTTAAAAAACGCATTTCCTTTACCTCCACGACCACCTTTTAAAAGTATTTGTTCTTCGCCATCTTCCGTTATTTCAAATTCAACTTTACCGGTTTCAGCATCTCTGGCAACAGTGCCCAATGGTACTTCTACGATTACATTTTTTCCGGAGATCCCGGTACACAATTCACCAGCACCATTAGCCCCATCGGGAGCAAAGATGTGCTTCTTGTATTTTAGATGCAACAAGGTCCATAACTGTTTATTGCCACGTAGAATAATGTGTGCACCATGTCCACCATCGCCGCCGTCGGGGCCACCCTTACGTGTAGTTTTGTCTTTATGAAAATGAACACTTCCACTTCCTCCGGCACCACTGCGGAAAAATATTTTTACATAGTCAACAAAATTACTGCCTTCCACTTTATTAAATTTCGATAGATTATTAATGCGAAAAAATAGCTGCCGGCTAATTTTCGAGTTGCAAAGTTAGTATTTGTGCGTATTCTTTCGCCAATTCGATAGATGTTTCTTCAAATTGTCGACTAGCGGATGTATAAAAAAATACAGCTGCTCTTATTTCGCTTGTTGATTGGATTAAAATTTAAGAAATCCACCCTTTGCATCTGGTTAAAATTCTATATTTGCAATTCAGAATTACTAAACTAAACAATAAATTAAATGGCACGTCTGGAATTGGTTATGCCCAAAATGGGCGAAAGTATAATGGAGGCTACGATTTTGAAATGGAGAAAAAAGGTTGGGGATTCGGTTGCAATGGATGAAATGGTATTGGATATTGCTACAGATAAGGTGGATAGTGAAGTGCCAAGTACTATAGCCGGTACCTTAGTTGAAATATTATTTCAAGAAAATGATGTGGTTCCGGTGGGTAAAGTTATTGCCATCATTGAGGATAGTGCAAGTGGAACAATCACTTCCACGCCGGCTGTTACTGTGGCGAGTCCGGCGCCGGTTGCCAATGTTGCACCACCAGCTGTTCCTTATGTTCCGGCAGCAGCTTCAACAGTTGCTGCAGCTCCAAGCGGAAATCGTTTTTACAGTCCATTGGTATTAAACATTGCTCGCGAAGAAGGTATTTCGATGAGTGAATTGGAAAGTATGCCGGGAACAGGAAAAGACGGCCGAGTTTCTAAAACTGATATTTTAAACTATGTAGCTCAACGTAAATCAGGTGCAGTTGCAACTCCTGTAGCTCCGGTTGCTGCTGCTCCACAAGCTGCTCCTGTACAAATGCCTGCTGTACAAGCTCCTGCTGTTTCGGCACCTACGCCAAGCAAAACGGTTGCTTCCGGCAATGTTGAAGTGATTGAAATGGATCGTATGCGTAAATTGATTGCTGACCACATGGTTCGCAGTAAAGCTACTTCACCGCATGTAACATCATTTGCTGAAGCAGATGTAACGAATTTGGTTCAATGGAGAGAAAAAATTAAAAAATCATTCGAAAAACGTGAAGGTGAAAAAATTACGTTTACTCCAGTTTTCGTAGAAGCTGTAGCAAAAGCTTTAAAAGAGTTTCCTTGGGTAAATGCCAGTGTTGATGGTACTTCTGTTTTATTGAAGAAAGATATCAATGTGGGTATGGCAACGGCAACACCAAGCGGTAACTTAATTGTTCCGGTTATTAAAAACGCAGATCAACGCAATTTGATTGGCTTAACAAAAGAAGTGAACCGATTAGCAAATGCAGGAAGATCTAGTCAATTAAAACCAGAAGACATTCAAGACGGAACCTTTACTTTAACTAATGTTGGAAGTTTTGGTAGTTTAATGGGCACTCCAATAATTAATCAGCCACAGGTTGCCATTTTAGCTGTAGGAGCTATTAAAAAGAAACCGGTAGTTATTGAAACCGAAATGGGCGATGTTATTGCTATTCGTCATATGATGATGATAAGCATGAGTTACGACCATAGAATTGTTGATGGTGCTTTAGGAGGTAAATTTATCAGCAGAGTGGTTCAATTGTTAGAAAGCTTTGATCCCAATCGAGAAATTTAACGGATTAACAAATAAAAAAAAGCCCTCAATATTGAATTGAGGGCTTTTTTTATGGAGCACTATTTTTTAGTTATCGTCTTCTTCGCTATCGTCGGCTTCTTTCTTAGGTTTAGCGGCTTTTGTTTTAGCTGGTGCCGGTTTTTTAGCAGTTGATTTAGCGGCCGGTTTCTTTTTTGCATCGGCAGCATCGTCGTCTTCGTCATCAGCATCTGCTTTAGCAGCTTGTTTAGCGGCCGGTTTAGTATCTTCATCGTCATCATTTGATGCTTTGGCAGCAGGTTTGGCATCATCATCATCTTCGTCTACATCAGGTTTGCTGTTTTTAGGCTTAGATGCTTT
Source organism: Chitinophagales bacterium (assembly GCA_023251415.1). Lineage (GTDB taxonomy): Bacteria > Bacteroidota > Bacteroidia > Chitinophagales > CAIODY01 > JAHEYX01. Next base: position 840 of record JAHEYX010000122.1, on the reverse strand, counting down.
AGAGTTGGATTTAGCAGGCGCTTTTTTAGCAGGTGTGGTTTTAGCAGCTGGTGCCGGTTTAGCATCGTCATCATCCTCGTCGCTGCTGGCTTTTGAGGCCGGTTTGGCAGCCGGTTTAGCATCATCGTCATCCTCGTCGCTGCTGGCTTTTGAAGCCGGTTTAGCAGCCGGTTTAGCATCATCATCATCATCACTACTAGCTTTTGAAGCCGGTTTAGCGTCATCATCCTCGTCATCATCAGCAGCTTTGCTACTACCTTTTTTATTGTTTGATTTCGAAGAAACTGATTTCGTTGATTTAGAAGAAGATTTCGCAGCTTTTTTTGGAGCATCATCATCGTCATCGTCGTCATTACTTTTCTTAGTCGATTTATTCGCAGAAGCCAAAACTTCTGTTTTACCGTGCGTTTCGGTAGGTAAAACGGCCATATGACCGGCAGGAAGAGTTCCGTAGATTGGTCCGGATGATCCGCCACAACCGGTAAGCAGCATGGTAATTGGAATTAATAAAAGCGTCGAAAAGCTTGCAATAAATTTTTTCATTGACAGGTATTTTAAATCAGGATGCCACTAATGTCATTAGGTAACACACCTAAGTGCAAAGTAAACGAAAAAGTTTGAAAACAGCATAAAAATCTGAAAGCTAAGTTACCAGCTTCCACCGGCACCGCCGCCGCCACCACTTCCACCGCCAAAGCCGCCAAAACCACCACTATCTCCGCCGCCGCCGCCCCAGCCACCAAAATCGCCACCACGGCTTCTTCCACTGTTCAATAACGAAGCTAAGAAAAGGGTATTTGCAACATCGCTAAAACCGCCACGGTGAATAGAAGTACCGCC
>JAHEYX010000121.1 GCA_023251415.1 Chitinophagales bacterium | reverse complement strand
ACGTTGGAGTCTTGATTTTATTACAAGTCAGGTTTAGCTAAAAGCATAATTTTTAATCTTGCTACCAGTGGATACAAGCAACGCATTCAAATTTAGCAGCGATGCATTACAACCCTTTTTCACTAATTAACCAGGCCAACATAGCTAATGAAGCGGCTCCCATTTCTAATTCACGTTTGTTAACATTTTCAAAAACATCATTTGCTGTATGGTGATAATCAAAATAGCGTTGGCCATCTACTTCAAGCCCAAACAACACCGTATTGATTTCGCGCAAAAAGCCTATATCTGTACCACCGCCTTCGCCCGTAAAATTCCAAATGCCGTAAACTTCAAAAAGCGGCTTCCAGTCTTTCAAAATTTTAGCACGAACTTCATTTTTAGCTGTTGAACTAAAGCCAATAGGTGTAAAGCCGCCTCCATCAGATTCTATAGCGGCAATATGCTTTTCATGATTTTGTTTAGCTGCTTCTAAATAGGCTTTTCCACCCTTAGCTCCATTTTCTTCATTCATAAAAGCTACCGCGCGAATGGTACGTTTAGGATGTAAATGTAAGGCTTGGAAAATGCGAATGACTTCAATAGCTTGCACAACTCCGGTTCCATCATCATGAGCCCCTTCTCCTAAATCCCAAGAGTCTAAATGTCCACCAACAGTGATAATTTCATCCGGATAAGTTGACCCTTTTATTTCAGCTATAACATTAAAAGATGGCTCATCCGGAAGCATTTTACAATTGTCTTTTATAAATACTTCCAGTTGAGAATCGCCATGCACACAGGCTGATAATAAGGTTGCATCAATGGTACTCAGTGCCAAGGCCGGAATTTTAGGGATAGTATCTTGGTATCCCATTACACCGGTATGCGGATATTGATCATACGCGTGGGTTACACTGCGTAACACCATACCTACAGCCCCGTATGCTGCGGCACGTGCTGCACCACCCCAACGTTGGTCAACTGCATTACCATAAGCTGCTCCCGGATCAATAAATGTTGGATTCATCGGACGATTAAAAAAAACAATTTTATTGCGTAGGGCACCTGCCTTTCCTAGCGAATCCAATTGTGTCCAACGTAAAATTTCAACAACTTGTGCTTTAATACCATTTGAAGGAGTGGCTATAGAATTTCCTAAAGCACAAGGATATAATGCAATAGGTGAAAGGCCTTTGCGGTAAATAACTGCTTCTTCTTTTGCGCCACGTACCCAATGCGTAACCATACACGGTTGTTTAGTGACAGTAACACCTTCTATTTTAGAGGCCCATTTTGCAACCATTTCTACTGCTCGAGCTGCTTCCGGGGAACCACTTAATCTACCGCCGACCTCCTTACACAACTCTTCCAAATGTACATAGGCAGAACTATTAAGTAAACACTCGTTCATTATCATGCGCAACTGAAGCGAATCTTTATTGGATTGTGCAACAGTAAGAAGTGGAAGACATACTAAAAGAAGGGCTAGTTTTTTCATATTTTAAATAAAGGAAGAATGAAGGTATAAATTGACGCATTTTTTTTCGAATTCTAAAGTAAAATTGTGTAATCTCTTGTTGAAAAAATGACCCATTGGAAAATAAATACAAAAAGCATGTTAAAAGGGCTTAAAATGCTGTAGATTTTAGGTTAGAAGATTAATTTCTTATATATTTGTCGTCCTTTAAAATGCACCGCCTTAATTCCCATATCTACAGCGTGTTGGCAATAACTTTTTTGTTGTTGTTTGCAAATCGTGCACAGGCACAAGACCCTAATTTTTCTCAGTTTTATAATCAACCTGTTCAAAACAATCCAGCCTTTGCCGGTTTGAACAATGGATTGCGCTTTAGTGCATTGTATCGTAATTTATGGTCTAGGATTCCGGGCAAATTCAACACTTTTACGTGTGCTGTTGATGCAGAAGCTTTAAATTATGGTGGTGGGCTTGGTTTATTGGCATCTAGTGATGTGGAAGGAGAAGGATTATTAACTACAAAAAGTATAGGTGGGCAATATGCTTATCGGTTTATCTACAAAGATTTTTTGGTACAAGCCGGATTTCAAACCAGTGTTTATACACAACGTTTGGATTTTAGTAAATTGGTTTTTACCGATCAACTCGATGAACGTTACGGTTTAGTAAAATCAATATCAAGTGGTGCTGTACCTTTACCGGCTGACAGTAAGACTTTTATCGACTTTACTTCGGGATTTGTAGTGCGTAAAAACATTCATCCTAAACATAACCAACGTAAAAATTTAGCAACTATTAATGCCGGTTATGCAGCACATCACATCACACGTCCGGATCAATCATTAATGAATTTAGACGGTCGTTTGCCTATCAAACATTCTTTTCAGTTCAATGTTGTAATTCCGGCAAATACAGCCAATGATGCAAAAAATCCGGGTTTGATAGTTCCTGCTGCTTTATTTGAATACCAACAACTCTTTCGTGAGTTTGTAATTGGCTTAAACTGTGTTAAAGATCCTTTGTTTGGTGGGGTATTTTATAGAAGTCGTGTTTTTAAAGGATTGCCAAACAGCACGGATGTTGATGCTGTTACCGCAAACATTGGCTTTGAAGTGCCATTTAATAAAACCTCTGTTATGCGTATTTGCTACAGTTATGATGTAACCATTAATAATTTAAGAGGTTTTTCGCCCGGAACACATGAAATTGGGGTGTTGATTTGGTTTAAAGACATTTACAAACACAAGCATAAAAACAATAAGAAAGCGATGCCTTGTTACGGCTTTTAATATTCTTTTGAACATTTTTTAGTAAAAGCTTGTTCAATTATTTATTTTCAACAAAAATTTACCACTATGTATATCGAACAAATTTATACCAATTGTTTGTCTGAGGCTTCCTATTATATTGAATCGGCAGGTGAAGCTGTTATCATTGATCCACTTCGCGATACAGACAAGTATTTAGCATTAGCTGCTCAACGTAACTGCACCATTAAATACATTTTTGAAACCCACTTTCATGCTGATTTTGTGAGTGGACATTTAGAATTGGCACATCAAACCGGAGCAGCAATTGTATACGGTCCAAATGCTAAAACTAATTTCGCCATACAGCAAGTGGCTGACGGCGAAATTATCAAGTTAGGTCAACTCCAATTTAAAGTATTACATACGCCCGGGCATACCATGGAAAGTACTTGTTTCTTATTGCAAGATGAAACGGGTAAAGATTATGCGGTATTTACCGGCGATACCTTATTTGTTGGTGATGTAGGTCGTCCTGATTTATTCGGAGCTGTCATGAGTAAAGAAGAATTAGCCGGCTATTTATACGATTCACTTCAACAAAAATTAAAACCATTAGCAGACCATGTTATTGTTTATCCCGCACATGGCCCCGGATCAAGCTGTGGTAAAAACTTAGGTAAAGAAACGTTTAGCACAATTGGTACCCAAAAAGCAAGCAATTATGCTTTAAAAGACATGAGTAAAGAAAGCTTTATTCAAGAAGTTACAAGCGGTCTAAGCACTCCTCCACAATATTTTCCATTTAATGCTAAAATCAATCGAGAAGGCTATGCACTGATGGAAAATTTGAAATCAGCCTATGTGGCTTTAACACCATCAGCAGTAGCGGCGCATCAAGCTAACGGCGTTGTGGTAATCGACAGTCGCACTGCCGACGAATTTACAGAAGGATTTATACCGGAATCTATTTTTATAGGTTTAGATGGACGATTTGCAGAATGGGCCGGTAGTTTGATTCCATTAGACAAAACTATTATTTTAGTAACTGCTGCCGGTAAAGAACAGGAGAGCATGACTCGTTTAGCACGTGTCGGTTTTGATCATATTATCGGTTATTTATCAGGTGGTTTTGAAGCATGGAAAACTGCGGGAATGAAAATAGATATGATTATTAATGTGGATGCCGATGAGTTACGAATGGATATGCAATTTGACGAAAAGTTAAGCATTATTGATGTTCGTAAACCGAGCGAATTTGCAAATGGGCATATTGATGTTGCTTTGAATTTTTCGTTAGCTGATTTAGAATCAACGATTGCTGATTTACCAAATCAAGATAATCTGTATGTGCATTGTGCAGGCGGTTATCGCAGTGTAATTGCAGCCTCAATAATGAAAAAATATGGCATTCATACTGTTCGAAACGTTTTAGGCGGATGGGCAAAAATTACCGAGGTAACTGATATGCCATTGGCTTTACCCAGTAAATCGGCTGCTTTAAATTAATTGGCATTATTTTGATTGTTACAACAGTGGTATACAGCTTTTTATAATTTAAATTTAACATGAAATCGGTCGTTGTTTTCCTCCTTTCAGCACTATCCTTTTGTACTTTCTTCTTTAATGCAGAAGCACAAACTGCCAGTACGCGTAAAGTGGCTTATGAAGTAATTAATGGCGATACGTTGTATATGGCAACTTTGCGTACGGTATGGATTACTGCTTCACGCGTTTTTAAATCTGATTTAGAGCGCTATCAATACAATCAATTAAAGCACAATATCAAAGTTGTATTTCCGTATGTAAAAGAAGCCGGTCGTATTTTTAATGAAATAAAAACAAAGTTGCCCACCCTTTCTGAACGCGAAAAAAAGAAGTACATAAAAATAAAAGAGGAGGAATTGCGCGTAAAGTTTGAAGAGCCCATTAAAAATTTATACGATACACAAGGCAAATTATTATTGTTGCTCATTAATCGTGAAACCGGCAACAATGTGTATGCAATATTAAGGGCAGTTAAAAACCCGGTAAAAGTTGCGCTCTATGAAACAACAGCAATTGCTAATGGCTTAAATTTAAGAGCGTATTGGGACCCTAAACAATACAAACGTGAAGAAGAAATTATGGAAGATTTGGAGTTGGAATATGGTTATGGGACACCATAAGTGATTAATTAAACAATAAAAAAATCCTGATTGAAAAGTAGTATACGCTTACAATCAGGATTTTTTGTTTTAGCCGGCAAGTTGATTAATTACCGAGTTCGCTCATGAATTTAATTCGCATGAGTTGTACTTGTTCATAATTAAAATCATCTTTACCTAATTCATTTACTGCAGTAGCAATATCATCGGTATCGGCTGTTTTGAAATATTCGTAAATATCATCTTGGGTATATTCATCAATATGTTGATCGATGTAATAGTTCAGATTTAATTTAGTTCCACTGGCCACAATCGTTTCCAATTCATTCATCAATTCCATCATACTAATTTGACGAGAGCGAGAAATTTCTTCAAGTGGAATTTTCTTATCGATGTTTTGAATGATTTGAACTTTCATTGCTGATTTATTGGCTATGGTTTTAACCACCATATCCATCGGACGGTCGATGTTGTTTTCTTCCACATAACGAGCAATTAAATCAACAAAAGGTTTACCATAGCGCAAAGCCTTACCTTTACTTACACCTTGACAAGATTCCAATTCCTGTAACGTTGTAGGATATTGCACAGCCATGTCTTCCATGGTTGGATCTAAGAATATTACGAAAGGCGGCAATTTTTTCTCATTCGCCACTTTTTTGCGTAAGTCCTTAAGCATTTTAAGCAAAGCCGGATCTAATGAAGCGCCGCTGCTGGCAGACCCCGTATTGATAAATTCATCATCGTCATTATCTTCTACGACTTCATAGTTATGATTCATCGTAACCTTTACTGATGTAGGTTTTTTCATAAATGCCAGTCCTTCATCGGTAAGTTTCAACAAACCGTACTGCTCAATATCTTTGCGAATAAAGTTTTGAATCAAGGCTTGACGCACAATGGAATTCCAGAAATGGTCGTCATGGTCTTTACCGGCTCCGTATTCTTTTAACTTATTGTGTTCAAATAATACAATTTGTTGATCTTTTTTGCCGGTAATTATTTTAACAATATAGTCAATGCCATAGCTTTGATCAACATTTTTAACGGTACGTAACACGGTTGCGATATAATCTTTACCTTCAATTTGTTCTTTTGGATGTGTACAGTTATCGCACATACCACAATTGTTTTGCTGTAAATGCTCACCAAAATAATGCAGTATAAATTTACGACGGCAAATGCTTGTTTCGGCAAAGGCTTCCATTTCCATCAATAACTGCCCACCCATTTCGCGTTCAGCCATTGGTTTATCACGCATGAATTTTTCTAACTTCAATAAGTCATTGTAGGAATAGTACGATCTACAAATTCCTTCCAATCCGTCTCTTCCGGCACGACCGGTTTCTTGATAATAATTTTCTAAGCTTTTAGGGAAGTTGTAATGAATTACGAATCGAACATCCGGTTTATCAATACCCATACCGAAGGCAATGGTAGCCACAATCACATCAACATCTTGCATTAAAAACCAGTCTTGACGTTGGCTTCTAACTGCTGCTTCCAAACCAGCGTGATAGGCAACGGCTTTAATGCCGTTAACCGATAAAATTTGGGCAATTTCTTCAGCCATTTTGCGGCTTAAGGTGTAAATAATACCAGATTTACCCGGTTTAGTTCGAACAAATCGAATGATATCTTTAATGGTTTCTTCCTTTTTACGTTTTGGAAGTACCTCATAGTATAAATTTGGGCGATTGAAGGAAGAGATGAAAATATTGGGATCATCCATGGATAAGTTCTTCAAAATATCGCTTTGCACCTTAGGTGTAGCTGTAGCTGTGAGCGCTATTATCGGAATACGTTGATCAATTTCTTTAATCATTTCCTTAATACGACGGTATTCCGGACGAAAATCGTGACCCCATTCCGAAATACAGTGTGCTTCATCCACTGCAATAAATGAAATTTTAATTCCTTTAAAAAACTCTATATTATCTTCTCTGGTTAAGGTTTCAGGGGCTACATACAACATTTTAGTTGTTCCTTTCTTCAAATCTTCCTTTACCTTCTTCGACTGCGTTTTATTAAGCGATGAGTTTAAAAAATGTGCAACTGCATCTGTTTCACTGTATGAACGAATGGCATCAACCTGGTTTTTCATTAATGCAATTAAAGGTGAAACGATAATTGCGGTTCCTTCACTCAGCAAAGCAGGCAATTGGTAACACAGTGATTTACCGCCTCCGGTTGGCATAATAACAAAAGTATCTTTACCGGCTAATAAGGATTGAATTATGGGTTGTTGGTTACCTTTAAACTTATCGAAACCAAAATATTTATTTAACGCAGCAGTTAATTTAGGATCAGCGGCATCCGTTGTAATGGTAAACTCCTCTTCTTTTCTAAGCCGTTGAATACCGGAAAGTTCATTTTTATTGGTGGATTTACTAATCTTCGTAGCAGTGCTGGAGGCACCTTTTTTAACCGGTTTTTCTTCCTTATCGGATTTTGTTGCCTTTTTTACTGTAGCTTTCTCTACTCCTTTTTTGGGAGTAGCCTTTGTGGTAGTCGTGTTGGTGTTTTTTAGCTTTGTTGCCATAATGCGCTTTTATAAATTCTCCCCCCGTTTTTATGTAATTTTCGATATAAACTAATAGGTTGAAAGTAGCAAATATTATCGGTTCATCCAATAGTTATTCGGATAAAATTTTAATAATTTTTTTTAAATCAGAATTTCATTCTAATTTCGTCTGATTCCAATTTTATAATAACCTTATTTCGAACAATATGTTTTCAGAACTGACCGATAATATAAAAGTAATTGTTGAAACGGCCTTCAAACCCAATCCCAATCGCTTACAAGGAGGAGAATTTATTTTCGCTTATCGGGTGACGATAGAAAATTATTCCGAACATCGCATACAACTACTTCGCCGTCATTGGTTTATAGCTGAATGCAGTGGTTTAAAACGTGAAGTTGAAGGAATAGGAGTGGTTGGTGAACAACCAATTATAGAAGCCAGTGATTTTCACCAGTATATGTCTTATTGTAATTTGAACAGTGAAATAGGAAAAATGTATGGTTATTTTACCATGTTACGTCATACCGATGGACAACAGTTTAAAATAAAAATTCCGGAATTCAGGATGATTGTTCCTTACCGTTTGAATTAATAAGCGTGTTACTTTTTTTGGTCTTCGTATTTAGCCTTATATTTTTCGTAAAGTGCTTGTTGATGATTTTTAAGTTGCAATTGTCTGCCTTGAATAAACGCATAAGTAACAACGGCTGACTTCATATCTAATAGATTTCCTATTGAAACAACGATAGTGGCATCTTTACCTACAGTTAAGGTACCTACTTGTTTATCAATACCAAGTATTTTGGCAGTGTTGGCTGTTAAGGCTTTGATGGCTTCTTCTTCCGGCAAGCCATATGCAACTGCGGTTCCGGCCTGAAATGCCAAGTTGCGTTGGTTACCACTCCAATCTTTGTGGCTAAAACAAAACAAAACCCCTGCTTTGTATAATTCTACCGGGGTTTTGTAAGGTTGTTGAATATCATCATCATTTTTTATTGGAAGGGCATGTGTAGAGGAAATAATAACCGGAATATTATTTT
>JAHEYX010000120.1 GCA_023251415.1 Chitinophagales bacterium | reverse complement strand
GTTGTGATTTGCTTTCAAATTCTGATCTTTGACATTATCAATTCAACGTTGCACAGTTTGAAGGTGGTGTTGGTTACGTTGTGATTTGCTTTCAAATTCTGATCTTTGACATTATCAATTCAACTCACCGTTTGTGTTCATTTGTCCAAGAACAGTTGTGATTTGCTTTCAAATTCTGATCTTTGACATTATCAATTCAACATTGAATTCATAAGTACTGCAATAATCGTAGTTGTGATTTGCTTTCAAATTCTGATCTTTGACATTATCAATTCAACTTGTTTGATAAAAACAGCAGAGGCGAAAGTGTTGTGATTTGCTTTCAAATTCTGATCTTTGACATTATCAATTCAACTTCCCTCTCGCAATTCATACTGGCGCTTTTGTTGTGATTTGCTTTCAAATTCTGATCTTTGACATTATCAATTCAACCGGTTGTCCGATTTGAATGGCAGTCCCCTCGTTGTGATTTGCTTTCAAATTCTGATCTTTGACATTATCAATTCAACTGATACATTATTATCAATGTTTCCTTTGCTGTTGTGATTTGCTTTCAAATTCTGATCTTTGACATTATCAATTCAACACTATGAAAACACGACTGTTACCCTGTATTGTTGTGATTTGCTTTCAAATTCTGATCTTTGACATTATCAATTCAACTTTAACTAATGGCAGTAAATCGGAAAGGTTGTTGTGATTTGCTTTCAAATTCTGATCTTTGACATTATCAATTCAACAGCTCGGCTTAAAAGCCGCTATTTTATTGTGTTTTTGCTTAATTATCTGAATAAAAAAATCAATTGAATTTCTGTTATTGATCTTGGATTCAGCATTTTTGCCAATCCTATATAAAACCCCTTTCTGCTAATATCGGTAAAGGGGTTTTATATTTTCTCTTAAAACATCTCTAATTGTTGTGGGACTTTTGGGTTGGCTGTAATCTTTTTGCCGTAAAATATCTCAATATCACCAAATTGCTTGTCGGTTATACACAATATACCTACATGTCCCTTTTCCGGTAAATTTAATTTGGTGCGTTTTATATGAACCTGTGCATTTTCAATACTAGCACAATGTCTTAAATAAATACTAAATTGAAACATCTGAAAACCATCTTGCATGATGTGTTTTCGAAATTTGGCTGCTACTTTGCGTTCTGCAGCTGTTTCAGTCGGTAAATCAAAAAAAACAAGTACCCACATGATGCGATATGCGTTTAAACGATCTTGGTTCATGACTAAACTATTTAATTCAAATCCTTTCCCTACATCAATAAATTAGTTTTATTAAGGTTCAATCTGCCAGCTAAAAACTCGTACTAAAAACACCTCACTATATAAACATTACTTGCAATATCTTTATTTATTTGCATTTATGCAAATTTAAATATGATATAATTACTATATTATATTGTTTGTTTTATTGCATTAGGTAGGGTTTATGTTCTAAATTCAAACAACCTGTTCCAGGTATCCATGATGTAAACTCAATCAAGAAGTGAAAGAAATTATGAGGATAAAGATTAAGTGTTCAAATTAAGCACCTCCAATAACAGGATTTGTTTAACAAAAAAAATCCGGAAACTCTTTTTGCAAAGTGTTTCCGGCCTACAAAGGGTCAAAGGCCGAAGCCTTAAACCGGTGTAAAAATAGTAAAAAGTTTACAAAAACGATTGAAATGGTATTTAGCTTTCAGTCTGATAATAACCAACTAATAGTTCACCGTACATCATGGCTTTACCTGTAAATATATTACGTAGAGTATCACCAATCTGCCATTCCAATTTAAAGGTATTGGTTGGTCTACCATCATCTTCAATTTCTGTAATTATTAGTTTGGCATTTCCACTAATGCTTGGCTCATGGCTTTCAACCCACACGGTATAATATTCTCCAACAAAACCATTTCCAATGGAATTTGGCATTCGTTTACAGCAATCAGCAAAAGGGGTTCTGGTACCGTTATTTAAGTATTTAGCGCTTAAACAACCATCTCCATCATTTCTAAAAACAATTGTGCCGATTATTCTTTCTCTTGTTGCCATTGTGCAGGTTTTGAGTGATTTATTGTTTAAAATCTTCTAATTATATAAAATTGGAACCTCGATTTTAAGTGAGTTTTCTTTAACCCATTATTGTTTCTAATACATCATCGGAAGATCTTAAAGAGCCTTCAATAAAGCCATTGTAATCGCAATAAGCTTCACCGCAAATGTGAAAAATTTTATTTTCATTATTGTTCGTTAATGAAAAGGCTTTTAATTTTTCCAAAACCTTCCAAGATTGTGCACCTGGTTTCCAAGAATGACAAGCAGCACCATAAGGTGGTTTACCCCAATCTCTAATACCATAATATAACACTTTCATCCTTTGGTTCATATTACTATTTTGATCAACCATTTGCTCTAAATATTCTATTTTATTTTTCTTGTCTTCTTCACTTAAACTTGTATTAGCTGTGATAATCTTTATCATTTCTTCTTTATTGCTGCCATTATCTTGATTTAAACTATATAAATATTTATAGAATTCATCCTTGAGTGCTTTTGCAGGTGGTGGCAAACCATCTTTTACTGGAATGGGTAATAACGTTTCATTATCTATTCGTTGACATTCAGAATTGTATATTTCTGCTTTTTCTTGTACAGCTTTATCTTTAACATAATTTGTCCAATATTCTCTATAGGGTCTATCCATATATAATAAAACCATTCCTTCATTGCTATTGCTTTTACTATTCCTTGCATTTGAATAATGAATTTCTCTTGCAGGAATAGAAGATGCTCTTGTATGAACAGGTGTATTTTCATTCCACCATGGATTTTCAACTACATAGAAACACTTTAAAAGAGGAAATCCAAAAACTGATTCAATTTCATTATGCACTTCAGTTAATGAATCATTTAATTTCAATAAGGGCTCTTTAGGTATAGTTAGAATAACGTGATTTGCAATTATTGAGTCTTGTGAATTATTAAAGTATATTTTGGCTTTTGATTCAGTCTGTTCTAACTTTGAAACTTCAACTCCTTTAATAAGCTTAAATCTGTCTTTAAACTGTAGTAATTTATTATGCAGTTTATTGACAATTTGACTTACACCTCCTTTTATTGTATATAGTTCATCCTTTTCATTAAATCCTCTTAACCAAAAGATTATCCATTCAATTGCATTAGGATTCTCATTTAATAAATGATAGAAATTACCATTGTCCTTAATGACTTTTATTGCATCATATGAAAGCACGTAACTTAAAGCGTTCCAAATACCTAATTTATATAGCTCGATTGTGTAAGGGAAAGTTGTAAAGTCTTCATTATTTTCATTATTTTCTTTAACTTTATTGATACGCCTTCTATTTACATATTTTGCTTCGCGTCTCATATGTTTGAAGTCTTCTTCTGTCAAATTGTTGATCCAAGTCTTGTTATTAATATGATCTATTTCATTATAAACAAAATACCTTTCTTTCTTTGAAACAGTAATTCTGTAATTTTCAAGAAGCCTATATATTCCTAACTTCATTAGTTGCTTAGCATCCGTGCAAACACGCTCACTATTCGTTAAGGAATATTTCGATAAGTCAATGATTTCAGTCGAATAAGGAACAAACTTGTCAATATAATTGAGGTTATTCATATCCAATTCGTCTAATAAATTTTGAAATTTCACTTGACCACCTATTTCTTTAAACTGCAGTTGTCTTCTTTCAAATCTCATTGGACCGAATTCAGCAAAAAATCCATTGAGCTTAACTGATTCTATTCTGCCTCCAATACGGTTGGATCGCTCTAATAAGGTTATTTTTATGTTGGGGTCTTTTTTTAATAACTTCCAACTACAATATAAACCTGAAATACCTGCGCCAACAATTACTATATCTGATTCTGAATTTTTCATAAAGGTTATTTATTTTTTAAAATCTCGTAAAGAAATGAATTAAATTGAGGGTTATAATATTTTGATAGAATATAAAGTTTTTGAAATGTTTTGACTTTAGTATAAATATCTTCTTCAGTAAACTTAGGAGTACCATCTGTTTTTTTTAGTTCACGATGTTTTTGAATGATATCATTAATTAATGCATTAAAATGCTTCTCTTCGAATTCTTCAATTGTTAAATCACTATTATTCTTTTCAGCATTTTCACTGTTTAATTTATATTCTTTGTATTTATCTGTTAGTGACAGAATGTCTTTTAAATCGTCTTTTATATCCTTTTCTTGAAAATGTGTCAAGCCTCCTGTAAGTATTTGGTCTGTTATTAATTGAGCAAGTTTGGGCATTAGTTCTGAACCACTAGATTCTTCCATTAAATTGTGACCAACGTTAGGAAAAATATATTGTGATATTATAACATTAGTAAGTTCACCGTTAGGCTCTGTGAAATATTTATCCCATGGTTCTTTATCAACAACTTTATCATTACCACTTATAATTTGCATAATATCTAATTTCCTGGCTTTAATTATATCATTCATTTCAGATGATGGATGAATCTTCCCTGCATACAAGCGAATAAAATTCTCAACACTAGCTTCAAAGCCTAATAGATTTGCCTGCTTTCTAAGTTTTGTTTGAAGCAATGAACTTTGTAATTCATAACATCTTTTTGCCCATGTTTCCTTATTTATATTAATTTGTCTCGGTTGTGCTTTACTTAGATCACCAGGAGCATTAAAAAGTATTAAGTTATCATATAATTCATTTTTTGTTAAGAATGCACCTAATGAGGTTAAGCCACCAAGAGAATACCCTAGTAATGATACTTTGGTTTCATCATTGAATAAATTCGAATAGAACAATTCATCTGCATCACTTGAATAAGGAGAATCATTCATATCCCCTTGATTATTTAAATAATTTCTACCTTTAATTTTATGAACCAATTTTTCTAAATCATTTATAGTTTGTTGATAGTGTAAAAATATGTTACTTGAATTTTCCATTATATACTTCGAAGGCTTTACTATTCGTTCACTTATTTTTACGTCATTTGAAGGGGTTGAATCAGGATTTAAAGTAGTTATTGTTTCAATTTCTTTAACTGAACGGTGTAAATGGAATGGTGTAGAAAGTAAAACAGATGCAATGTTCTGTTCTGCAAAAAAGGCACCCAAATGATCATACTGTTTTAAAAATCTATCTCCAAATTCATCAAGTCCATTTACCATAATAATAATGTTCTTGATTTGCGGACTTTTATCATTCACGTTTTTTTTAACGGTCATTGCATCAATTGGCAAATAAAATCTTAACAGAAATCTTTTGTTGAGGTTATAGTTATATTCTTTTTCTATTAATTTATTTTCATCTTCTTTTATTATTGGTTCTATCCAATCTTTAATGGTATTTAAAAATATATTTCCAAAAGGTTCACTATTAAATTTTTTTAAAATTCTAACATATCTATAACTTACATGATCGGTCCAAGTGTCATGATTTTCACATTTTTGAAAGTGATCATTAAAGAAGTCTAAATTGGATTGTGCCATTTTATTGTTACCTACTCTTTATTGGATTTTCGGTTTTACTCCAGAAATAAATAATTTACCACTTTTAGAATACGTTATGCTTCAAATTAAACTAACTATATACTTTGTAAATATAAATTTAAACAATATACTTGGGTAATAAAAATATAAAAAATAAATGAATATGTAAAATCTACTTTAATTTTCCTCCCCCCTCACAAAAAAAGCCCATCGCAAGGATGGGCTTTTTTTGTGAGGGGGGAAGTGGTTTTAATTATTCGCTGATGTATACCTTTAGCAGTTTGTTGTGCTTGGGGGTTTGGATGTGTAGGTGGTAGATGCCGGCGGGTAGTTGGGGTAAGTTGAGGCTGAGTTGTTTGCTGTTGTTGAAGCTTTGTTGCCATTGTACTTGTGCCAGGCTATTGTATAAGGTAATAGTGCCGCTGCTGATTTGGTTAAGGCGTAGGTTTAATTGTCCTTGGCTTTTTGCAGGGTTGGGATAGAGGTTGGCTTCGAGTGGTGTTAGTGCTGGCAAGCCAACAGGGGTGATGCCTTGTATGGAATCGAAGCGACCTAGGCTGAGGTTGTAGTAAGTGCCGGTGCTGGTTTGTTCTAAACGTACGGCGCGCAACAGGTACACATTTTTGCCGGGCAATGGAAAACTGTCTACATAAGTAGTGCCTGTAGTATAGCTTTTATTGACTAACTGAAACGAATCGGAACTGCTGCTGCTGCGGTACAAGTAATACCCTAATACACCGCTAGCAGTGTTGGCAGTCCAATTGAGTTGCACGCGACTGTTGTTGTTGATGGCCGAACTTTGTAATGTACTGCAAGGGGTAAAATAATCCTGACGTAAGGATAAGTCGCCCATGAAGCCCATGTGTACACCGTGTGAGCCGTAATTAAACGGACTGTACAAAACGGTATTGTTGAGGCTGGCATTGATACCTTCGCTAAACGGATCGCCTAAACCCAGGTAATGAAAAAACCAATTCGGACGACCGGCCCAGCAGTTGGTTAATACACTTCCGGAATTGGCTAAAGGGGCACGTAAAAAATTATCCTGACTGTCCCAATCGCCAAAGTAAGAACCAAAGGTCATGGTAAAAGCATTTTGTAAAGGGATGGTTGCGTAATCTGTTGTTGCACCAACACCACCGGCGCTGGTATAAGTGCCGCCTCCGGTACCGTACGACCATAAATAATCTTTGGTATTGAGGTCGGTAAAATAATCTCCCGAAAAAATACTGTCGGGACCAAGGCAAGCATAACCATTGCGCCATCCGTTTTGTGCAAATGCTTCGCCGCTGAAGTAGCCAAAATTATCGTCGATGAGCATGCGCTTTTTAAAGGTGGTGTTACCGTATTTAAAGTTGTGGTCTTTTACTAAATACTGACGCACCAATTCGGTATCACTAAGGGCAAATGAAGGCATGTTGTATAAGTCGATGCGGGCAGTGTTAAGTTCGGTACCGCTGGGGATGGTGGAGTTATCAAATTTTCCGTCGCCTATGCTGTTTTGGTTTTGCGGACGTGTAGCGCTAACGTTGTTCACGCTGTTATCGGTCCAGTTGCCGTCAATATCGCCGTAGTACACATCGCAAGGCCAGGCGCCTAAATGATCGGGGTGACCGTCGGGGTTTAAGTTGCCGCTATAAGGCACGGGCACATGACCTACTATCAATAAGCTGTTCATGACACTGTATTCCGAAGCATAGATGGCGCTCACCAGTTGTTTCACGCTATCAACGGGCATGTTGCGTCGTGCATAAGCTTTGCGCACTAACCAACCGTCGCTGATTAAATCGGTTTCAAGGGTTTTTAATTCGGCACTTAATGGGGCAGCATAATTATTGTCGATTAATAAAATCAGTTTACCGCGGTAATGCGTAGGGGCAGCATCTAAGCCGGCATAAATGTAAGTGAAGGCTTGTGCAGGTACTACACTTTGGTTTAGTTCTATTTGGTATTCGTAGGTTTCGCCGGGCACTACTTGCAAATCGCTATAGCCTGATGCAGTGCCATTAATCATAGCGGGTGCGTTCCAAAACAAATCGGTTTTGGCTTTTTTGTAAATCTTATAACTGGTGGCATTGGCATTACTGGGCCAAGTGATATTGATTTGTTTGTTGGGCGAATAAGTAGCACTTACTTTAACGGGCACGCAAATATCTTGAGTGTTTTGAGCAAAGCTGTTGAAGGTTAAAGCTAATAAAGCGAAGAGGGATAGCAAAGGTTTCATAAGCAAAATTGTGTTTGCTAATATACAATAAATAGTAATGTTGGTAAAGCAGAAGTGCAGGCGGGGAGTTATGCTAAGGTTAATTGTTGGTGCAGCATAAAAGGCCATAGTCAATCACTAACAATAGGCTGCCAATCAATTGAAATGTGTAGGCGGTGCAGCAAAGCTGTTGCAATTGGTTGAGCATAGCTTGTTGATTGTAAACAGCGTAAGTTGTTTATGCAGCAAGCTAGTGTTGAAAGTTGCAATGCATCCAATGCAAGCAACACTTACGTAAAGCGAAGGAAGTTTAATTAACAGCGTTACGTTGGAATCGCGCCTCGTTTATTTCAATTTGAAGTTGATGGTAAATTCAAAATAATCAGGCAAAGGGAAACCGTTTACATTAGCGGGTTCCCAAACTTCTTCGGGCAGGTTTTGAATAGCTTCACGAGCAGCCTCTTCAATACTAAAATGATTAGAGAAAGGGGTATTAACATCTGTAATTTCTCCGCCCGGCCCAACCACAAAACAAACAAGCACTTCTGATTCTATTTTTTCTTTTACCGCAAATTCGGGATACTTCATATGACGACTCACATAATTAGCCAAGGAATTGATTTCAGTGCCAAATCGAGCAGAACAGCACTTTACTGTACTATCGGTTTTTACGGTTCCATTTTCGTTAAATGCTTTTGAATGAATTAAGCTGTCTTTCAGATAAGTAGCAGTGGCAATAA
>JAHEYX010000119.1 GCA_023251415.1 Chitinophagales bacterium | reverse complement strand
CTAATGGGGAAGACTTTTTTATTTGTGTGAGCTCATTGCATCCGCGCAAAAACATTGAAGGCTTATTGTTGGCTTTTGACTTATTTAAAAAGCAAACCTCTTCAACAATAAGGCTGGTGTTAGTTGGTGATTTTATGTTTGGTAAATCAACCATTCAAGCCACTTACAAGCTATTAAAAGCTAAAGATGATATTGTATTTACCGGAAGTTTATCGCACCAAAAAATTGCTGCTTTAGTAGCCGCTTCGAAGGCTATGGTTTATGTTTCTTTATTTGAAGGTTTCGGAATTCCGATAGTAGAAGCGATGCGTTGTGAAGTGCCTGTAATTACCAGTAATGTTAATTCAATGGCCGAAGTAGCAGCCGATGCCGCTTTAACAGTTGATCCAACTAATCACCAAGCGATTGCTGATGCAATGCAATGTGTAATGCAACAACCGGAGTTAATAAATAAGCTCATTCAAAAAGGTAAAAGTCGTCAAGCACTGTTTTCATGGGATACCACAGCCATTAATTATTGGAAATCGGTAGAGCAAATTTTATAATTGTAAATTTGACTTCAATGGCTTATCTTCTATGTTTTCTTTTTTTAATTTTCTTAGGTTCAGTAGTCGTATTGGTAGGATAAAATATACCAACAATATGTAAGTTTAATAAGTTAATCGGCGTTTTATTTAATGCATAATTCATGTTGAAAGCCGATGTTGCATTAATATTAGTTTTTATAGTATCGTATCCGGTGTTAATGATTTCGATACGATATTCTTGAATAAGTTTGCTCGGTATTTTAACTGCTACTTTGAAACTGCCGTCTGCTTCGGAATAAGTACCGCCAACGAATTGGTCAAAATGAAATACCTTTATAGTTACAAAATCTAAAGGTATTTGATTGGAAGAATCTACAACTATTCCGGATATTACTTTTATACTATCAGAAATTGTGCTGTCACTTTTAATAATTTGGTTGTTAAAGATTGAAGCGTCAGCAAGTTTTCTAAATTGTGTTTTAGCCATTAATAGCGTAGAAAATAAACCTATTCCAACAAACAATAAAGACTTTTAAAAAATGATTGATAGCGCCAATCGGCTTTGATAACAGGGGCTACTGTAACTTGCGTCGGGTTAACGCTTCCACCAACGGTTACTTTTGATTGTTGTAAATAGGCAATTAGCTCTTCATCACTCATGCAACTGAAATCAATAATTGTTTTATTGCAGGTACCACAATACCGTTCTGTACTTGTTCCGGATAAATCATCCCAGGCTAGTGAACAAGGAATTAAAATTGGTTTATTGGTAGTCATAGCGCAATTTATTTTTTATATTTATTGACGCTTAAA
Organism: Chitinophagales bacterium; assembly: GCA_023251415.1. Lineage (GTDB taxonomy): Bacteria > Bacteroidota > Bacteroidia > Chitinophagales > CAIODY01 > JAHEYX01. The sequence goes on along the minus strand of JAHEYX010000119.1, from coordinate 7,128 downwards.
CCTGCCTATCGGTTGCAAGCAGCTTTTGATTACTTAAATAAACGATAACCTTTGAGTGCAGTTTTGAAAAACAAATTCCCTTCTTTTTTTACTACCATAACAGGTACTTTTTGTGCTCCAAAATTTTCAAAAAAATGATCGATTGAACCAATGCTGCTTCCACAAAAATCAAATTGATTGGAATGCTGCAAACTCTTTTCAATAGCAGTAGCCAACAATAAACTCATGGCTCCACTTTGTTTGTATTGTTGTGCAAATCCACCGGCTAAATAATAGGTGCTGTGTTCATCATGTACAAACAAACCCATGGCATGTACTGCACCATTTGCATCAACGGCAGCAAGCAGTTCGCCACAATGTTGCGCATATACCAGTTGAACCACTGCTTCTACTTGCTCTGACGTGTAAGTATAATGTGCTCCACGTTTTTGAAAGGTGCTCGTGAGCAAGGTATAAAAATGAGCTGCGTCGGTTGAAGTTTTTATTACTACTAATTGTGATGCTTTGCGAATTTGGCGTTGCACACTTGATTTGAAGCCTTGTTTGAAGTCACTGTTACGTTGATGGTTAATAATTCGGGAGTGCTTAGAACTGAATTGAATTGTAGAAGGAAGCGCTTCCGGTATAGCGAACTCAAGGCCGGGATAGAGATAGAGTTCTGCAAAATTAACGGTTTGAAGTAAGTTAATCAGTTGCGCAGCTGTACCATCAAAATAGGTATATGGACTAAAAGGAGCAGGGACTATTGTTTTAAATGCAATATTGTTGCGGAAATGATAAGTGATTTTAGCATGCTCCCAAGTCTTTGTATCCCAATTTGCTGTACCGCAAACGGCATCTAACCAAAACGCTTGATCAAACAAACCACCTTTAAACATATTTTGAACTGCTGCTTTTTTATACAATAATACTACTTCTGTGCTATTTGAAGATAAAATAATTATTCAAATTATTTTTTGCAGATAAAGCCTTGAAATTCGCATTTACTTAATAACTTCGTTTTCTAATTATGGATAGGATGCAGACTGAAATTAATGAAGAGTTCCAACTCGCCGTCGACTTTATTTTACAAACCAATCGTTCATTGTTTTTAACCGGTAAGGCGGGAACCGGTAAAACAACGTTTCTAAAGTATATTCTTCAAAAAACGACAAAGAATGCTGTAGTTGTTGCCCCCACGGGTGTTGCCGCAATCAATGCAGGTGGAGTAACCATGCATTCTTTTTTTCAATTGCCGTTTAACCCTTTTGTACCTGAAGTTACTTATTTCACAGGCCCCGGAAAGCAATACGCCGATCCGCATAGTTTGTTTGAAACAACGCATTTTAATTCTTCAAAAATTAAATTGTACAAGAGCTTAGAGTTGTTGGTGATTGATGAAGTGAGTATGGTAAGATGCGATATGCTGGATTGTATTGATGTCATCCTGCGTCGTTTTCGAAAATCGGCATTGCCGTTTGGTGGTGTACAGGTTTTATTTATTGGCGATTTATTTCAATTGCCTCCGGTAGCACGTGAATGGGATTTACTTAAAAATTACTATGAATCGCCATTCTTTTTTAGCGCTCGCGTAATTCAAAATGATCAACCGGTATATATCGAACTGCAAAAAATATATCGTCAAAATGAAATGCGCTTCATTCAATTGCTCAATCGTTTGCGCAATAATGAAATGAATGAAGATGATTATAACTTGCTGCAGGAGCATTATGCTGCTAACTTTATCGACGACCGCAATGACTACATAACTTTAACTACGCACAATTACAAAGCAGAAAAAGTTAATGATGCTGAATTGCGAAAATTGGAAACCGAACCTTTCGTTTTTAAAGCTGAAGTGAGTGGCGATTTTCCGGAATCCATGTACCCTATGGAATACCAACTACAGCTTAAAGCAGGCGCTCAGGTCATGTTTATCAAAAATGACAGTGATCCGATGAAACGTTATTTCAACGGCAAATTGGCTACTATAACTTCCATCAATGAAAATACAATTCAAGTTAAATGCAAAGAAGACGAATTGTTAATTGAGGTTGAAAAGGAAACCTGGAATAATATTCGGTACCGCATTAATCCTGAAACGAATGCCATAGAAGAAGAAGTAATTGGTCATTTCACGCATTATCCGCTACGTTTGGCTTGGGCAATTACAATTCATAAAAGCCAAGGTTTAACCTTTAAAAAAGCTATTATTGATGCCGGACAAGCATTTGCTGCCGGACAAGTTTATGTTGCTTTAAGTAGATGTGTTGATTTAGAAGGTATTATTTTGCAATCCCGAATTTTACCCCATGCTGTAAAAACCGACGAACGCATATTGGCATTCGAACAATCCCAAAAGAGTACACGGGTATATGCATTAGCACTCGAAGCAGAACGTCGTAAATACCGCCAACAAGTATTAATGGAAGCATTTGATTGGAGTGGTATTACACATTCCATTAAAGAGCTAAACGAGTTAATGCAGCAACTTAAAACTGATGCATCGCTATTTGAGCGTAGTGCTTTGTTTGACGATACGAAAATTGAACGTCAATTGGAATTAATCGAAAAACTTGCGGTTAAAGCGAATAACGCCATCAGTCGAGAAAACGACCAAGAGTTGATTGAGTTAATGCAACGTGCAATCCCCTATTTTTGTTCCAGTATCAAAGCCGATTTAATCGAACCGTTTCAAGCGCATGTTAAAGAAATGCAACACCGAACCGGAACGAAAGGCTATCTTAAAAAAGCTTTACCATTGGCATTAGTATGGGAGGCTAAAATTAAACACTTGGAACATCTGGATTTTAATGGCATTCGATTTTATTCAGGTCCTTCTTTTATTACTGAAGAAGCTGCAATAAAGCTGACTGATGCAAAAGCGACCAAAGCAGAAAAAGGAGCTACTTACCAAGAAACGTTACACTTATACAAGGCAGGCAAAACCGTTGCTGAAATTGCTGCGCTTCGCAATTTAGCTCCCGGAACAATTGAAGGACATTTAGCAAAATTAGTTGCTTTAAATGAGCTCGATATTTTTACTTTTTTAAATGAACAGCAAATTCTCAAAATTGCAGAAATTGCTTTACAACCGGGTTACGAGAAATCATCAGCCGTTAAAGAACATTTTCGTGATGCCTTTAGTTACAGTCAAATCCGAATGGCCTTGGATTATGTAAAGAACAAATAGCTGCTGTTTAATAAGGTGTTGATTTTGAACCCCAATCATTTTTTTACTTTTTTAGTGAAAAATAGTATCTTCAATCAAACAAAATCAACATGAAAAAACTACTTCTCCTTTTTTGTTGCTGTGCTGCTTTAGCCTTGAAATCTAATGCGCAAGTATACTGCGGCAGTGGTCGCTACATCAATGAAATGTTTTCAGTTGGCGCTCCAACAACCATAACCTATGGAAGCAATACAGATGTTAATGGTACAACCACCACTTTAACCATGGATGTTTATCAACCACAAGGAGATACCTGTCAGCACCGTCCGGTAATTTTCTTTACGCATGGAGGTAGTTTTATTATCGGTACTAAAGACGATGGAGATGTTGTAACCTTGTGTCAACGATTTGCAAAGCGAGGCTATGTAACCGTTTCTATTAACTATCGTTTGGGAATGGGATTTCCAATTAATCAGCATGCAGCTACAGCAGCGGTTTATCGTGGTACACAAGATATGCGTGCAGCAGTTCGTTATATGCGGAAAGATGCAGCAACAAGCAATCAATTTAAAATTGAACCCAATTATATTTTCGGTGGTGGAAGTAGTGCCGGTGCATTTTGTGCCTTGCATTTGGCTTACCTGGATGATGTAAACGAAATTGGAAACATTGTTGATACAACCGCGGTAGGTTGTGCAGGTGGGTTAGAAGGTTTAAGCGGAAATGCCGGTTATGCATCAAACGTTCGAGCTGTAATCAATTTATGCGGAGCATTGGGACGCAAAGAGTGGATGAAACCAAACGAAGAACCCTTATGCAGCATGCACGGTACCGCTGACAATGTTGTTCCTTATGGTACATCAACTATTTATGTTTCCGGAATCATTCCAATCATGTTAGTCGATGGTTCTCATACGCTTGATTCTTTTGCCACAGCTCAAGGAGGACCGTATTCGGTTTTTCATTCATGGCCCGGAGCAGCGCATGTTCCTTATGCTGCAGATCAAACAACCATGGATAATACAGTAGCTTTTGTTCGCGATTTCTTAGCATTTCAATTGGGATGTGGTTCTGATCCGGAATTGCAAACAGCGGTATCAACTATTGCAGCCTCAGCAAACGCAGCAGTGTTTCCTGAACCGGCTACGGATGAAGTGAATATTGTTTTGGAAGGATATGAAAATCAACTGAAACAAATTCAATTACTGAATTTGAATGGACAAGTGCAAGCTAATTATACAGCACATTTCAATCAATTTACGCTGCACCGTAATGCAATTCCAGCAGGAATTTATTTGCTTAAATTAACAACCATGGATGGACAGTTGATTACAAAGAAAATTGTATTCATTAAAAACTAAGCCCGATTATTGCGTAAAATTTTATAAGCCGGACTTAAGTTCTTATTGATTTTTACGATTAACTCAGCAGCTTTAAATGGCTTAGAAATAAAGTCATTCATGCCGTGTTCGTAACACAATTGAATTTCTTCTCCGGTAACACCGGCAGTACAAGCAATGATGGGTATACGTGCTTTTTTAGGATCTGCCAAATTTCGTATACGTTGTGTAGCCTCTAAACCATCCATTATAGGCATTTGTACATCCATTAATATCAAATCATAATTTTTGTCGAGTAATTTATCTAAAGCCTCTTGACCGCTGGTAGCTAAATCGAATGTGCATTTAGGAAAATGCTTTTTCAACAAAGCCTGCATTAACAGTTGATTGAAGTTGTTGTCCTCAGCCAATAAAAGATGAATTGGTTGTTGCTCCAGTTTATTAGCAACGGATAAGGCTGTTTCAGTAGCCTCTAGCGTATCTGATTTTGCTTCGAGCCGAGTTATATAAGGCAATGTTAAATAAACACTAAAGGAGCTTCCTTTACCCAACTCACTGCTTACTTCAATACTTCCTTTTTGTAATTCAATCAATTGTTTGGTAATCGTCAATCCTAAACCAGTTCCACCATAAATACGGGTATTGGCAGAAGACACTTGCGTAAAGCTATCAAATATACCATTGATTTTATCTTGCGGAATGCCTATTCCAGTGTCTTTTACATCGAACTGCAAATCTACTTGTGTAGCGGTTTTTTCGAGTAAACTAATACTCACTTCTACACTGCCGTTTGTCGTAAATTTAATGGCATTCGCAATAAGGTTGGTTAGGATTTGTCCGATGCGCACTTTATCGCCCATGACTTCTTCCGGCACCGCTTCATCAATCGTAAAATGTAAGTTGATAGCCTTTTCTTTTGCTTTTAATTGAAAAACACTATGCAGCTCTTCGATGAGTTTACGTAAAACAAATGGCGCATTTTCCAATTCAATTTTCCCGGCTTCAATTTTTGAATAATCTAAAATGTCGTTAATAATTACAATTAAGTTAGATGCTGAATCTTTAATTGATTTGGCGTAAATAGCTTGATCCTCGGCCAATGGAGATTGTTGTAATAAATCGGCAAACCCAATCACGGCATTCATTGGAGTACGAATTTCGTGACTCATATTGGCTAAGAATTGTTGTTTATGCTTCGAAATTTTCTCGTTCAATTGCGCTTTCTGTTGTTCATTAGAAATTCTAAATCGCAAATACAACAACAAAATAACTAACGCTAAAGCGAGTAAACTACAGAGCGTGTAAAACCACGATGTTTTATAAAAAGGTGAATTAATGGTAATTTTTAATGTTTTAATTTGAGCCGGTGTATTTGAGTTGGGATAACTTACACGAATATGCAACGGATAAGTACCGGCCGGAATATTCGTAAATACTGTAAAGTGACGATTCCCAATATTTACCCAATCTTTGTCGAAGCCTTCTAATTTATAGGCATACTGCGCACTATTAGGAGCACCAAATTCTAATGCTGCAAAATCAATAGAAAAAGTATAATCTAGATAACTGAGTTGAATTGATGGCTCTTCCAATTTTGAATAGTCGATTGGGATTTCTGTGGTGTTTGTAATGATTTTATTAAATACCAAACGACTTTGTAACGGTTGGCTGACAAGGCTATCCGGATTGAACAATAAAGTTCCGTTAAGGCTGCCATAGGCTAATTCACCGTTTTTAGATTTATAGAAGGCTCCAGAATTAAACTCAGTTTCTGCTAAACCATCGGCACGATGGTAAATAATGGAGTGCGTTGTTATAGGATTAAACTTTATTAAGCCATCATTAGTACTCATCCAAATGTACTTTTGATTATCACTCTGCATCGAACAAATATCAAACTGACCATTCACAATGTTATCATTAAAACGTGTAATGGTTTTACGATCTTTACTTAAACGATTCAATCCTGCTCCATAAGTGCCAATCCATAAATTGCCATCCGCATCTTCACACAAGGCAGATAAGTGATTGGATGAAATCGAACGATTGCCCGGTTGGTGTTGATACAACAATTCGTATTTTTTAGTTTTACGATTGAACGTTTTTAAACCATCATCTGTTGCCAACCAAAGTACCCCTGCTTTGTCTTCTAATATACTTCGAACAAAATTCCCATTTTTTCGATCACTTTGCACACTGGCATCTGTAAATACTTCACAGCTTAACTGCTCTACATTTACTTTAGCTATCCCACGATCATCTAATCCGGCCCACAGTTGATCGTGCTTATCAATATAAAAGCAAGAAATATTTAGTGCTTTCCCCGGATATTGAATCGTAGCGCCACTGCCGCTTAATAGATTAATTACTTGAATTCCTGCACTGGTACCAACTATTATTTTTGAATGATAATTGGTTAATGCCCATACACTATTATCCAATAAATGATAAGTTCCTTTTGTGGTATTGTATTGTTGGTAATTGCCATTTCGTGTATCATAACAAAGTAAACCATTGTTAAATGTACCCATCCATTTGCGCCCTAAATCATCTTCGCATATAGCAAATACATAGGTTTCAACATGATCAAAATTAAATGGCGTTAAAGCAAGATTGATAAAATTAAATGAATTGTGC
>JAHEYX010000118.1 GCA_023251415.1 Chitinophagales bacterium | reverse complement strand
ATCAATTTAATTCCAAGCTATTTCTCCTATCTACAAAAATCAGGTGCTATTCAATGGTGCGATTCGGTTCGTTTTTATTCGGATAAGCCCGGTAAAAATGATGGAAAATCCGGATTAGCCGGAGGAGGCGTAACCACCAATACACTTGCAAATTTATTGCGTCAGGCTAAAAAAGAAATGGTTATACAATCGCCTTACTTAATTGTGGATGAGGGGATGCTTAAATTGTTTCAAGCCACTTTAAAGCGCGGTGTTAGAATCACCATCTTAACCAATAGCATGCAGTCGACCGATAATCCTGAAGCTTTTAATGGCTATCAACGTTGTCGTAAAGCGTTATTGGAAGCCGGTGTTCAAATTTACGAATACAAACCGGATGCAGCCATTCGAAAACAACGCATGAATAATCAACTGCAACGTAAACTTGATTTTACACCAATTTTTGGTTTACATGCCAAATCGATGGTGGTTGATAGTCAACTCACCATAATCGGGACATTTAATTTAGATCCGCGGAGTTCAAATTTAAACACCGAATGTGTTACTGTAATTAATAGTACTGCTGTTGCTGCTTCGGTGCTTAGCGGTATGCACGCCGAATTATTGCCCGAAAACGCTTGGCATACCACCTTACAATTTAATCCGGATAAAGAAGCCGGTTTGCTGAAACGTGCTAAAGTTGCCAGCAGAAGGTTGGTACCCCAATCAATTCTCTAATTCTGCATTTTTTGCTTGACGACTACAATAGAAATAGTACATTTGCCGCCCAAAATTATTGCTATGTTAGAATTTGCATCGCTGGTCGCCAAAGGATTAAAATTAAGTGAACATCAAGTAAAAGCGGTATTAAGCTTATTTGCCGAAGGAGCTACCATTCCTTTTATTGCACGGTATCGTAAAGATAAAACCGGTAATTTAGATGAAGTGCAAATTCAACAAATTCAATCTGCCGCTCAATTACAAAAGGAACTGGCAGAACGTCGCGCAGCAATATTAAAAAGCATAGAAGAACAAGGTAAATTAACTGACGAACTTAAAAAGCAAATTGAATCAGCCACAACTATGGTTCAATTGGAAGACTTGTATTTACCATATAAACCGAAGCGTAAAACCAAAGCGCAAACCGCTCGTGAACAAGGTCTTGAACCATTATCCAATTGGTTGCTGGAACAACAAGAAGGTGATTGTTTAGTACAAGCAAATGCTTATTTGAATGAAGTAATTACTACACCGGAATTGGCTTTACAAGGCGCTCGAGATATTATTGCCGAATTAATTAACGAACAAGCCGATGTACGTCAGCGTTTACGCCAACTTTTTGAAAAAGAAGCGGTACTTAAAAGTGAGGTTTTTGAAGATAAAAAAGTGGAGGCTGTTAAATATACGGATTATTTCGCCTATGCAGAACCGGCACATAAAACGCCGGGCCATCGATTCTTGGCTATATTCAGAGCCAGCATGGAAGGATTTTTAAAAATGGAAACCCTTCCGGATCCGGAATTGGCTTTGGGTATTTTAGAGCGCACGTTCGTTAAAAATAATTCCGAAGCAGGTAAGCAAGTGGCAAAAGCATGCAAAGAAAGTTATACGCGCTTACTAAAACCATCATTGGAACTGGAATTGAAAATGGCATTAAAAACCAAAGCGGATGAAGAAGCTATCCAGGTTTTTGCCGATAACTTAAAACAATTATTATTGAGTAGCCCATTAGGTAATAAACGTATATTGGCCATCGATCCGGGTTATCGTACCGGATGCAAAATTGTTTGTTTAAGTAAGCACGGCGATTTGTTAAAAACAGGGTTGATCTATGTTCACGAAAACAATCGTTTGCAAGAAGCAGAACATCAAATTCGTTCCTTGGTTCAGGAATATGATACCGAAGTGATTGCCATTGGTGACGGAACTGCCGGAAGAGAAACCGAACGATTTATCAAAAAATTGCAATTGGGCTTACCTATAATTTTGGTTAATGAAGATGGGGCATCGGTGTATAGTGCCAGTGAAGTGGCGCGCGAAGAGTTCCCTGATCAAGATATTACAGTGCGTGGTGCTGTAAGTATAGGTCGTCGTTTAATGGATCCATTGGCCGAATTAGTGAAAATTGATCCTAAAAGCATTGGGGTAGGGCAATACCAGCACGATGTTAATCCGTACAAACTAAAAAGTAAATTGGATCAAACTGTGGGTAGTTGTGTAAATACAGTGGGTGTAAATTTAAATACGGCCAGCAAGCAGCTATTAAGTTACGTGAGTGGCATTGGAGATTCATTAGCCGGTAACATCGTTAACTATAGAAAAACGGTTGGCACTTTCCGTAACCGTGAAGATTTGAAAAAAGTGCCACGTTTAGGTGATAAAGCATTCGAACAAAGTGCAGGCTTTTTGCGCATTACCGATGGCGAACATCCACTTGATGCGAGTTCCGTGCATCCAGAAAACTATGGCTTAGTAGAACAATGGGCAAATGACCTTGAAATTCCTTTACAAGAATTAATTGGGAATGAAAAAAACATTGCCCGCATTCCGATTGCAAAATATGCTGCAACTGTGGGGCAACATACCATTAATGATATTATCAATGAATTGAAGAAACCCGGTTTAGATCCGCGCGGAACGGCTACACATTTTGAATTTGCTGAAATTTACAGTATTGAGGACGTGAAAGTTGGAGCTATTTTGCCGGGAGTAGTTACTAATTTAACCCGCTTTGGCGCTTTTGTAGATATTGGTGTTAAACAAGATGGCTTGGTACACGTAAGTGAAATGGCGCATCGCTTTGTGAAAGATCCCGCCGAAGTATTAAAGCTTAATCAGCAAGTGCAGGTTAAAGTGATGGAAGTGGATGTTGCTCGTAAGCGTATTTTATTGAGCATTAAACAAACCCAAGAAGCTCCTGCAGGTGGTCGCGATCGGAATGCCGGTGCTGCACCACGAAAATCTCCGGAAACTACCATGGAACAAGCTTTGGCTAACTTAAAAGATAAGTTTAAACGTTAAAAAAAAGGCTGCAAATTTTATTGCAGCCTTTTTTATGGACTATTTTGTTGCTAATCGTACAATAGGAACAATAATTTCTTCTAATGAAATTCCCCCGTGTTGGAACGAATTGGTGTAGAAATTCGCATATTGATTAAAATTGTTTCCATACACTAAAAAATTATCGGCTTTGGCAAAAATGAACTCAGAGCTAACAAAAGCTGAAGGCAAACGTGCATCTTCCGGTTTACGCACCCCAAAACAATCTTTTTCATCGAACTGCAGACTCTTGCCGGTTTTGTAACGCAAATTGGTGGAGGTTTGGCGATCGCCTTGCACCTTCGTGGCCTTGTGTACACGTATACTACCGTGATCGGTAGTAATGATTATTTGAACATGCTTTCCTTCCAATTTTTTCAAAGCTTCAAATAAGGAGCTGTGTTCAAACCAACTGGTGGTTATGCTACGGTATGCTTTTTCATCAGGGGCCAGTTCTTTTAAAACGTCCATTTCTGTACGGGCATGGCTCAGCATATCCATGAAATTGTAAACTATCACGTTCAAGGGGTTGCCTAACAAATTCTGCACATTATCCACCAATGCCGTAGCATGATTGTGATTCGTTATTTTTTGAAACGACATTTTATAATTCTTGCCCAAACGTTTTAACTGTTCTTGCAGAAAAAATTCTTCGTGTAAATTTTTCCCTTCTTCTTCCACATCATTTACCCATTTATCGGGGTATTTTTTTGCAATATCTAAAGGCGTTAAACCGGCGAAAAGGGCATTCCGAGCATATTGTGTGGCAGTAGGCAATATCGCAAAATAGGCTTCTTCCTCAATTGGTTTTGTAAATCCGGCTAATAAAGGTTGAATCATTTTCCATTGATCAAAACGCAAATTATCAATCACGACCAAAAAGGTTGAACTATACTCAGGGATAGATGGAAGCACTTTTTTAGCCAACAGGGTATGACTTAAAACCGGTGTATTGGCATCCGGAGCAGTCAGCCAACCGGTGTATTTTTTAGTAATGAATTTACAAAAATTACTGCCGGCTTCTTGCTTTTGCATAGCCAATACTTCTTGCATTTCTTTACTTTCACTGCGGTCCAATTCTAATTCCCAAAACACCATTTTCTTATACACCTCTACCCAATCGGCTGCATTGTTGGTATTGCTAATATCAGCCAACATCGATTGAAACTCTTGGCGATACGAGCTGGTGGTTTTTTCACTTACCAAGCGTTTATTGTCAATCAATCGTTTTAGGCACAGTAATATTTGATTGGGTTTTACCGGTTTAATGAGGTAATCGGCTATTTGAGAGCCAATGGCTTCCTCCATAATATTTTCTTCTTCACTTTTCGTAATCATCACTACCGGCACTTGCTGGTTAATTTCCTTAATGCGGGGTAATACTTCTAAACCGCTTATTCCGGGCATGTTTTCATCTAAAAATACCACGTCAAAATAGTCGGCTTTAATGGCATCCAAAGCATCATGACCATTCGAAACTGCTACTACTTCATACCCTTTTTCGGTTAAAAAAAGTATTTGAGATTTCAATAAATCCATTTCATCATCGGCCCAAAGAATCTTTATTTTCGAAGTTTGCATTGTAGTTATTCGGTTTTAGAAGCTGTAAAGATAAACAAGGAACACAAGGAACGATGTTGACAGCGAATTATTGTTTAGCCGCTTTCTTTTTTCATTTATACCTCAAAAACGGAATGAACGGCTTGTTTCGTAAAACAGGCTGTTTTAAGAGGCCTAATTCCCCCTCAATTAAACATTTATTTACATCATTTTTCCGTTTAATTTTTTTTTCATTTCGCTATTTAATAAGAATTGCCGTACCTTTACAATTAAACACAATACCTATATTTTATGGCAAAAAAATCAAGTTTAATTGAATGTTCGTTTTGCGGAAAAAAGAATAACGAAGTAATGCTTATGATCGGCGGAATGGAAGTGAACATCTGCGATGAGTGCGTTGAGCGTGCCCATACCATGGTCGACGAAGAACGTAAATTGCAAATGGGGGCGAAAAACAGTGCAGCATTTACCTTACCCAAAAACATTAAACCAATAGATATTAAGCGGTATTTAGATCAATATGTAATTGGACAGTTAGATGCTAAAAAAACATTGGCGGTGGCCGTTTATAACCATTACAAACGTATTGCTCAAAAAGGTTCTGAAGAAGTTGAAATTGAAAAATCGAATGTGGTAGTTGTTGGTCAAACCGGTACCGGAAAAACATTACTGGCCAAAACGGTTGCTAAATATTTGAATCTTCCTTTTGCTATCGTTGATGCAACTGTATTTACAGAAGCCGGTTATGTGGGTGAAGACGTAGAAAGCATACTTACGCGTTTATTACAAGTTTGCGATTACAATGTGGAACAAGCTGAACGTGGAATCGTTTATATTGATGAAATTGATAAATTAAGTCGTAAAGGCGACAATCCAAGTATCACCAAAGACGTTAGCGGCGAAGGGGTTCAACAATCCTTACTCAAAATGCTGGAAGGAATGGAAGTTTTGGTTCCACCACATGGCGGTCGTAAACACCCTGAACAAAAATTAATTAAAGTAAACACCAAGAACATCTTGTTCATTTGTGGTGGTTCATTTGATGGTATTGAACGCATCATCGCTTCTCGTGTTCAAAGTCGCTCTATTGGCTATGGTGCCGATTCGGATATGACTGAAGCCGATAAAAACAATATGTTGCAATATGTCAATCAACATGATTTGAAGAAATTCGGCATTATACCGGAATTGATTGGTCGTATGCCGGTAGTTGTACATTTGGATTCGCTTGATACAAAAGCATTACGTGCTATTTTAACTGAACCTAAAAATGCCATTGTTAAACAATACATTAAATTGTTTGAGATGGAAAACATCAAGTTGAAAGTTGATGAAGAAGTGTTGGATTATATTGCTGAAAAAGCATTTGAAAACAAATTAGGAGCTCGTGGCTTACGCAGCATGTGTGAATTATTGATGAATGATTTGATGTTTGAATTGCCTTCTGCAGAAGTTAAAGAATTTACGCTAGATATGAGTTATACCACACGTCGTTTGAGCGGCAAACAATTGAAAAAATTGAAAGCAGCCTAATTATTCCAACCACAAAATTTTATTAATTATGATCAACGGAGGAGAATTTCTTATTAAGACTTCAACACCTGAAAACGTTTTTACACCGGAAAGCTTTAGCGAACAACAACGTATGGCTGCACAAATGTGTAACCAATTTTTAGAAACGGAAGTTTTTCCGGTTTTAGATAAGATTGATCGCCAAGAAGATAATATCATGGTGCATTTGCTGGATAAATCGGGTGAATTGGGATTGATGGGAGCTGTGATTCCGGAACAATACGGCGGACTTGGCGAAGATTTCGTGACTGCAACTTTAATTAACGAATCATTGGGTGCCGGACATTCCTTTGCTGTGGCGCATGCTTGTCATACCGGCATTGGCTCTTTACCAATTTTATACTTTGGAACGGAAGCACAAAAAGCGAAATACTTACCGAAGTTGGCCAGTGGCGAAATGAAAGGGGCTTATTGCTTAACTGAACCCGGAAGCGGTTCGGATGCCTTAGCTGCAAAAACAACGGCTGTATTGAGTGCCGATGGGAAACATTATATCTTGAACGGTCAAAAAATGTGGATCACTAATAGTGGTTTTGCAAGTGTATTTACCGTTTTTGCAAAAATAAATGGCGAGCAATTTACCGGGTTTATTGTAGAACGTGGTTATGAAGGAATATCCTTTGGAGAAGAGGAACATAAAATGGGAATCAAAGGCAGCAGTACAAGAATGGTATTCTTCCAGGATTGTAAAGTGCCTGTAGAAAATCTTTTAGGGGAAGCCGGTAAAGGACATAAAATTGCTTTCGACATCTTAAATATCGGTCGCTTAAAATTGTGTGCAGCCGCTTTAGGAGGCTCTAAACGTGCAACCAATTTAGCGGTGAATTATGCCAATACACGTATTCAATTTAAAATACCGATTGCAAAATTTGGCGCTATTCGTCATAAGATTTCTGAAATGGCAATTCGTAATTATGCCACAGAATCTGCGTTGTACCGTACTGCCGATTTGATTGAAAAAAAGGAGCAAGCTCTAATTGCCGAAGGAATGGAGCATTCACATGCATTGTTGTTGGCTTCTGAAGAATATGCCGTAGAATGCGCTATGCTGAAGATTTTTGGAAGCGAAACACTTGATTATGTGGTAGACGAAGGCATGCAAATTTACGGTGGCGTTGGTTTTAGCGAAGAGTACCCAATGAGTCGTGCTTATCGTGATAGTCGCATCAATCGCATTTTTGAAGGCACCAATGAAATCAATCGTTTACTTGCGGTAGATATGCTGTTGAAAAAAGCCTTAAAAGGAAAAATTGATTTGCTGACTCCGGCTACTGCTGTTCAAAAAGAATTGATGAGTATTCCTGATTTTGGAAATGAAGAAGAAGGATACCTGTCAGAAGAGAAAAAACTGATCGCCAATTTCAAAAAAGCTATTTTGTTGGTAGCAGGTGCTGCCGTTCAAAAATTGATGATGACCTTGGATAAAGAGCAAGAAATTCTAATGGACATTGCCGATATGATGATTCAGACCTATGTAGCTGAATGCTTGTTGTTGCGTACCGAAAAATTGAAAGTATCGGGCAAAGAAGACATTGCTACGATTGAAAATATTACCCGTGTTTTTATCTGGGATGCTGCAGATATTTTATTCAGTAAAGGTAAAAACGCTATTTGTGGTTTTGCTGAAGGCGATGAATTACGTATGATTTTATTGGGATTGAAACGCTTCACCAAAACACAACCATATAATACCATTGCTGCACGCAGAGCGGTGGCCAAAGTATTGATAGATGCCGGTAAATATCCGCTGTAACAAGCATAAGGCGCTTTATTTGGCGTAACTAAAAAAGCCTAACAGCAATTCGTTTAAACGAAAAATCTGGTTAGGCTTTTTTAATGTATCGTTAGCAGCAATGCGTTTACGAGCTAAATTGAGCGCTTACTTTGCTTTCTTTTGAACCGGCAACATAGGTATAAAATCCTTCACCACTTTTCACCCCTAATTTTCCGGCGGCAACCATATTTACCAATAAGGCACAAGGGGCATATTTCGGATTACCAAATCCATCGTGCAGTACACGTAAAATAGAAAGACAGGTATCTAAACCAATAAAATCAGCTAATTGCAATGGACCCATTGGATGCGCCATGCCCAGTTTCATAACAGTATCGATTTCGCTAACACCGGCAACGCCTTGAAATAAAGTTTCGATGGCCTCATTAATCATTGGCATTAGAATACGATTGCTCACAAAACCCGGATAATCGTTAACCACTGTAGGTATCTTGCCTAATTGTTGCGATAAGGTAATAATCTGATCACAAACGGCTTGTGTAGTCGAATAGCCGCGAATAACTTCAACCAATTTCATAACCGGCACCGGATTCATAAAGTGCATGCCAATTA
>JAHEYX010000117.1 GCA_023251415.1 Chitinophagales bacterium | reverse complement strand
GGCCGCTTCTGCAATTGTCAATCCATTGTTTGTTGCAGTAGGCAGTTGTGTTTCGACAATGCTTGCTAAGTGTTTCATAAACAAATTCAATGAAGCTTGACCGCTTTCCGTTTGTTGCATTTCTGCTAAGCTTTTTGTAACAAAGCCGGCTGAAAATAAAGCTTGCTCTCGAATATGATACAATACCGGTAAACAAGCAAACTTGCCGTTTAGCGCAGCAATAAACGCAATTTGAAATTCAGTAAAATTTAAATTCTCAGGAGTAAGTTCGGCTTTAAAAATAAGTCGAAAGGAGGCTTCACGATGTATGGAATAGAACAACGGCAAATAAGGGTGGAAGACCTTTTGAACACGCAATTCGGCAACTTCCTCCTGTGCACCTATGGCATCTTCCTGGGTATACATTTTTTCATAACCAACTTGCTGATTGGTAGTAAAAAAGGAAAGTGTTTTGCCATGAACGGCACTGTAATCTGCATTTGAAGCTAAAAAAGTAAGCATCGCTGCTAAAGCACTGGGCAAATAAAAATCATCATCCGCCCAAAGCCCTATATAAGGGGACGAAATGTCATTTAAAGCCGCATTGATTTTCCCTGAAAAACTGGCATTTGTTACGTGTAAAAAACGAACATTAGCTGGCAGGACTATATTTGCAGGTAAACTATTGAACAAGGTAGAATTATCTGCTATCACGACCTTGCAGGGAAGTAAAGCCGCCGCAGCAATACAACGCCTTAAATAGTGTAGTCGGTTTCTGGTTGGAACGATGAGTGTTAATTCATTTTCTTTCATAGTTGATTGCAAACCAAACAATGTTTGTTGATTTTTTTACAAAAATTTTCAATTTCATCTTACTTTTAGGCTTTTAAACCAAATTTATGAAAGTTGTACTTTTTGCCGGCGGCATCGGTAGCAGAATATCTGAAGAATCGCATCTTCGCCCTAAACCAATGATAGAAATTGGAGGAAAACCAATATTATGGCATATTTTAAAGTTGTATGCAGCTCAAGGCTTTAACGAATTTGTGATTTGTTTGGGTTATAAAGGCCATATGATCAAAGAGTATTTCTATAATTATTACCTTCAAAACACTGATTTTACCGTTGATGTTGCCAATAACAACATTACTTATCACAAAACCGCTGTCGATCAATTTAAAATTACCTTGATTGATACCGGATTAAACACCAAAACAGCGGGTCGTCTGAAACGTGTACAAGAATATTGTGGTGATAGTGATTTTATGTTGACTTATGGAGATGGTGTGGCTGATGTGAATATTAAAACGTTGGTAGAATTTCACAAAAGCCATGGAAAAATTGCAACGGTAACAGCGGTAAAACCTCCAACCAAATTTGGTACTATGGAAGTAAGTGGCGACGTGGTTTCCGCTTTTCGAGAAAAAAGTAAAGAAGATGGTAGTTGGATTAACGGTGGTTTCTTTGTGTTAAAACCGGAAGTTTTCAATTATTTAAAAGGAGATGTGGATGATGTGATGTGGGAAGATTTTCCGCTCGAAAATTTAAGTGCCGACAACCAATTGATGGCTTATAAGCACGAAGGATTTTGGAAATGTATGGATGCACTGCGTGATAAAAATGAATTGGAAGAACTATGGGAGAGTGGGCAAGCGAAATGGAAAAATTGGTAATTGAACTGTAAAACTTAAAAGCAAACATGAAAATACTCATTACAGGCAACTTGGGTTATGTAGGTCCAGGTGTTGTGCAACATTTTAGAAAAACATTTCCATCTGCCGAATTGATCGGTTTTGATACCGGTTATTTCAAAATTCATTATACCGAAACGGTTTATTCCAGTGATCGTTTGTTAAATCAACAAATCTTTGGTGATGTACGAAATTTTCCGGCGGCATTATTACAAGGTGTTGATGCCGTTGTTCATTTAGCTGCTGTTTCGAATGACCCTATGGGTAATAAATTTGAACAACCTACATTGGATGTAAACTACGGTACAACAAAAAAAATCGCCGAAATGGCTAAGGCAGCCGGGGTTAAACGTTTCGTCTTTGCTTCCAGTTGTAGTGTATATGGCTTTGCAGATGATAAACCGCGAATTGAAAGTTCCGAATTAAATCCGCTCACAGCCTATGCTAAATCTAAAGTGCTCTCCGAACAAGCATTGGAGCCCTTAGCCACTGATGATTTTGTAGTTACTTGTTTGCGTTTTGCTACTGCCTGCGGCGCGAGTGAGCGTCTTCGATTGGATTTGGTATTAAATGATTTTGTTGCAGGAGCATTAACGGCTAATGCAATTTCCATTTTAAGCGATGGTACCCCTTGGCGCCCTTTAATTAACGTGAAGGATATGCCATTAGCCATGGAGTGGGGTATAATGCGTGATTTGTCTGCCGGCGGTAATTTTATTGTAGTAAATGCCGGTTCTAATCGATGGAATTATCAAGTAAAAGAATTGGCGGATGCAGTACAATCCATTGTACCGAATGTTGCCGTGACTATTAATACCAGTGCACCTCCGGATAAACGCAGTTATCGGGTTAGTTTCGATTTGTTTCAGCAATTGGCTCCGCTACATCAACCTAAATATGAGTTACAACAAACCATTAAAGACTTAATGGAATGCCTTAAAGCAATTAATTTCAATGATCCTGATTTCAGAAAAGGCCAATTAATGCGTTTGAATGCCTTAAATCGTTTGATGGAAAATAAACTGATTAACGAACAATTGTATTGGATTTAAGCGAAATAATCGGCACAATCCTTTACCTGTCCAAATTCTTTTCTTTCTTTGCAAAAAAATAAACTGATGAATCCAATAGAACAATTTAAACAAGAACGTGAAGCCGATATCGCTGCTATGGGGCAAGATGAAGAATTAAAGCGTAAATCGCTGGATTGGATGCTTCATGCGGATAAATATAAATATACGTATAATTATACTTGGATGGGTCGCCCTATCATCAAATATCCAAATGATGTGATGATTATGCAAGAACTCATCTGGCGATTGAAACCGGATTTGATTATCGAAACCGGAATTGCGCATGGTGGTTCAATTATTTTCTCCGCTTCGATGTTGGAATTAATAGGTCATGGGGAAGTAGTTGCTGTTGATATTGATATTCGCAAACACAACAAGGATGAAATCGAAAACCATCCGATGAAAAAGCGTATCACCATGTATGAAGGTAGCAGTACCGATCCGGCTATTGTTGAAACGATACGAAAACATACTGAAGGTAAGAAAACAGTATTAATTGCGCTCGATTCAAATCATACCCATCAACATGTATTGGATGAATTAAATTTGTACGCACCTATGGTTACGGTTGGTTCATACATTGTTTGTCCGGATACCTTTGTAGAATTTTTCCCGAAAGGTTATGTTAAAGATCGCCCTTGGGATGTGGGCAATAATCCCATGACTGCTGTATGGGAGTTTTTAAAGCATAACCCTGATTTTTGTATTGATAAAGACATTAACAATAAATTGATGATCACTGAAGGAATCGATGGATACCTGAAGCGCTTGCGTTAATCGTAATCTACTTGAAGCATGAAATTTACACCTTTAAAATTAGCAGGCGCTTACCATATTGAAACTACGCCTTTTCAAGATCAACGTGGTTTTTTTACACGAACCTTTTGTGAAAATGAATTTGCTGAATTTGGATTAAAACAACACTATGTTCAAGCTAATCACAGTGGCACCTTTGGTAAAGGTATTATTAGAGGAATGCACTTTCAGCGCCCACCACATGCAGAAGTGAAGGTTATTAAATGTATTAAAGGCAGTATTTTCGATGTGATTGTGGATTGCCGGAAAAATTCACCAACATTTTTGCAATGGGTTGGAATTGAACTTTCAGCAGAAAAGAAGAACATGATGTACGTTCCGGAAGGTTTTGCACACGGTTTTCAGTCTTTAGAAGAAGAAACCGAAATGACCTATTTAGTAGGAGCCTTTTATAATAAGGAGTCAGAAGGCGGTATTCACCATCTCGATCCTAAAGTAGGCATCGAATGGCCATTGCCGGTTTTACTCACATCCGAAAAAGATGCAGCCATACCTTTTGTAGATGATAATTTTAAAGCGATAGATTGTTAAGATTTACGCCCATAAGCGATCAAAGAAGTTCCAATTACAGGTTTTGAAAATAAGCTTAGCTCTAGTCGCATTACAAAAAATAAAACTTTTTTAATAAATCCTTGTGGTGATTTAAAGCCATCACTAGCAATATTGTCATTTTTAAATAGAAGCACAAACTTTCTAATAAACAATAATGGAACAAGACTTATACCCCAATAGGAAAGTTTAACATCAGTAATGCCAGCAGCTTCCATTCTTTCTTTAAGAAGTTTTTTAGTGTACCTTCTTTTGTGTCCAATTACTGCATCATATTTACTATACATACTTTGATAAGCAGGAACATCAATCATTACTAATCCTCCCTTTTTAACATGAAAACAAGAGGTTTTTAGAAAATCAATATCATCATCGATATGTTCAATAACATCAAATAAAATAACACCATCATATTTTTCTTTAAACTCCGCCATTTTTTGATAGATATTATAACAATAGATATTGCCTTTGTTGTTTTGTATTTTTTTTAGCGCATATTCATTCAAATCGCAACCGTCGACTGTAACGGTGTAATTTGATTCAAACTGATTAATGGCTATTCCATGGCCACATCCAACTTCGAAAAAACGCTGATCATTGATTAGAGCCGATTTAGCAAATTTCTTAAAGAAATCAAATCTCCAAATTATCCAAAAATGGTCTAGTGTGGCTAATTCAAACCATTGATCACCCATTGAAACCTCCTCCGGAGCAGTGTAATATCTTATATTACTCATTAGTAGAAATAATTTTATCGATAATAAAGTTAGGTCGCTGTTTCACTTGAAAAAATATACGTACAATGTACTCGCCTATTATGCCAATAGATAATAAGGTTAAACTTCCAAAA
Source organism: Chitinophagales bacterium (assembly GCA_023251415.1). Taxonomy (GTDB): domain Bacteria; phylum Bacteroidota; class Bacteroidia; order Chitinophagales; family CAIODY01; genus JAHEYX01. Next base: position 3,544 of record JAHEYX010000117.1, on the reverse strand, counting down.
AGAATAACACAAAACAAAAGTGCAGTAAATCCGGTAGGAACTAAATTCGAAGTAAATTTCTGAACGATAACATAAGTTAAGTAAATAAAAGCACTTAAAGTACCTATTAAGCCAAGTTTTGTAACAAATTTGATAGGATATTCACTGAAGTTGAAAATGCCGTTATAGGCTAATGTAATCAACATTTTTAAGTTGTATTTCGGATCGCCGGCTGCTCTTTCTGCTCTATCATATTCAAAGCCAGTTTGTTTGAAACCAACCCATGTACGCATTCCTCTTATATATCGGCTCTCTTCAGGCATTTTATTCAAAATATCTACCACTCGCCTGCTCATGATGCAAAAATCACCACTGTCTAATGGTAAGGGTAAATATGAAATTGAATTCAATATTCTATAAAAAAAATAATAAGCTGTTTTTTTGAAAATGTTTTCCTTCCTCTTTTTACGTATGGCATACACAACATCAAATCCTTCAGCTAATTTCGTTGAAAGCGGTACAACTAATTCCGGTGGATCCTGTAAATCACCATCGATAACCATTACCGCTTTAGATGCAGTAACAACACTGAGTCCGGCGCTAACAGCAAGTTGATGACCGAAATTTCTTGAAAGAATGACCCCTTTGAACTGTTTATTCGTTAAGCAAATCTGAGCAATTTTAGCTGCTGTATCATCTTTACTTCCATCGTCAATTAAAATAAACTCTATTGATTGATCGGTGAGTTTGCTTATTCCCAAAAGCCGATTAATTAGTTGTTCAAAAACTTTTGATTCGTTGTAAAGCGGAATAACCACATTTATTTCTGGTTGCATATCAAATTTGACTAATTCAATTGGTTCTTTACAAAAGTAATCATTTTAGTCAATTGCAATTGTTTATTCAACTTTAATTTCAATAGGATAATTGTTGATTGACTTACCGCTTAAATAGTATTGCAATACTATTTTTTCGAAGCATAAATGTGGGGTATAACTCGAATTCAAGGTAATATTTACAGGTTTTGAAATTATGTTATCAAAATCCTTAAACATGAAAATTGCTTTAGAGTTTTTGGTTTGCTCAAGAAATGCTTTTACCGATTCATGCTTTTTACTATGTTCATCTAATACTAAGAAAGTTTCTTTATTGATAATGTATTTAAATAGGAAATTATATTCATAAAATACAAAAAATTGATTCATGGGGTTATAATCTTTTTCTGTTACAATAATGTAATTCGAGTTAAATGCAGGAATGCTCCCCCTTAGTAATTGTTCCACTTTTCTAAAACGCAAAGCATTGCTTTCCCAAAATAAATAAGAGATATTAGTGCTCGTTATAAATAAGGTTAATAATAGTAAACCAATACTTAGATTTAATTTCATGTTTTTTACTAGTGCACTTACACTAAACAAGATCAGTAAACTCATTGGAATTGACAGTAAAAGTCCGTTTCTATTATTTCGATTAAAAGCGCCATAATCTTTACCAACTAATGCGTATGGCGCGATTGCAGCAATCAAGGCTAAAAGCATAAACAATAGCACAATTGTTTTTCTCTTTTTGTTCAACATCAATCTTGAATCATTTTTGAACAAAACACTTTTAAATAAAATGAAACAACAAGTAGCACTAAAACAAGTAAAAAACAAAGCACTTATTGGGTTACTAAACCACAATTGAATGGTAATTTGTGGAAGTTTTATACAAAGTTTGTAGATTGAAAATGAAAAGTGTTTGATAAAGTCAACTACATTTAAATTAATTTGATTATACCCCCAATCTTTAGCCGGTCCTGAAATAGGAAAGAGTATTTTCCATGTTACAAATGCTAATACTGGGAATATAACAAGAATGATATTCTTATAAAGAAATTGTAAAGCGGTTTTTATAAAATCACCAGTTTCAAAATATGCTTTTAAGAAAAAGGCAAACAAAAATATATAGGTGTACAAAAAGTAGGATTGAACTTCGTAACTCCAAAATAAAAATAATAATGTTAAAGTTAAGTATGCAATTTTAGCGATAACAAATTTCTGTTTTTGTAATAATAAATAAAAATAACAACCTAAATAGAAAAGAAGAGTGGTCAATGTGTAGGTGATACAAATTGGCTCAAAGGATAAGGTGTAAATTGGAATAGTAAATACAAAGCAGCTGAATAGGAAGTTAATGCTGGGATGTTGACTCGATATTTTTAAAGAAATGCGATATAATAGTAAGGCACTAACTATATAAGAAGCTAATGTAATTAATTTATACCATATAAAGGTGTGCGGTAAATAACATAAAAGTAATGTTACATAATACCCCATACGACGTCCGGTATCAAAAATTGCAGATTGAAAAGTTTGGTAATCCCCAAATAATTTAAAGTTTAAAAACAGCAAACTGTCCCAAGTAATCGAATCAATAACCAATAATTGCCAATGTGCAATTAGAACAACGATAATTAAACTCAATTCATAACGGTAAGCCGTAAATCTTTTAATCATTGGGGTAGTAGTGTAACGAATGGAATAGTAGTATTGTTATAATGAAACAACTAGTCCATGTGCTTTAAATTCAAGGCATACATAAATACAAAAGCTAATGCTAAAATTACCCCGAATATCGAAATAGAAATGGTCATAATGCTGTTGCCCATTCCCAAAATAAAAAACAGTGTTAATGGAGGTAAAAGCTCACCGGTAGCATATAAAAAAAATCCATTTTTCTTAAGCTTCCACATCATTATTGCCCCAACCAAACACAACACAATGCCAATCATCGATATAATAAAAACAGGGTATTTATTAGCTACCGATTTTTCTAACATCGACTGCGCATCTTCTAATAAACTAATCATCTTTTGATTCCCTCCGCTTTCCGTAATCTTTTCAATATTTTGTTGCATTTCCGCTAATTTCGATTCGGCAGTTACGAAATTATAGATGCTGCTTATTAATCCCAAACCGCAACCGATAAAAGTTAGTATGCAGATTACTTTTAAAAAATCAGGTAGTTTTTTTACGCCTTGACTCAATGAATAATCTAAAGTGGATGAAGGAGTGTTGATTGTACTCATAGTGGTGCTATTTATTGGTTCTGAAAAAGATTTTTAAATTGATAAAAAATTCGTTCAATTAATCGCATATCCTCAATAACTATTTCTGCCTGACCTTGCATTTCTTGATTCGCTGGTAAGGTTTTATGATAAGTAGTGGTTAACCCATTGACAAGGGCTACATCCACGGCCAGTAAATTATTTTGCGGAACAGTAGAAATGCTGCTCACCTTACCCGTTAACAAACCAAATTCAACGGCCGGATAATTTTCTAAACGAATCTTTACTTCTTGTCCGGGTTTTAATTTACCACTATTCATTACTGTTACATAAGCTTTTCCTAGTATGGATTGCCCTGCCGGAACTATTGACACCACTGCTTCACCGGTTTGAACAAATTGATTTTCACTCCAAAATTTAAAAAAGGATACTTTTCCGGCTATAGGTGATTTGATTACATAATGTTGTTCCCATTTGTAAAAATCGCTCTTTAATTGGTTAATTGCATTTTCTAAA
>JAHEYX010000116.1:6160-8566 GCA_023251415.1 Chitinophagales bacterium | reverse complement strand
ACTTATTTTCAAGTACGGCTAATGCTTTACTATATTGTGGTGTTGAGACGTTATAGTTAACTCCCTGGTTAACCACATAGGCGCACAATGCGTTTAATTCGTTTTTTACTTTTTTATTTATAAAATCAGTATGCATGGATGAGGTGGCTTCAAACGGCAAGGCTTTTAATTTGTTAAGCGTTTTTTCGGTAATGTCTTCAGCTACCGAAATGTGTTTTGCTTTGGCTATTAATTTAACTTCTTCTATTAGTGCATTCAAAAAAAGGAACTGTTCGTTGTTGGTGAGCAGCGCACCAATACTTGTATTGAAATAGGATGTAGCTGTTGCTGTTGGAGAAATAAAAATAAACTTCTCCCAAATAATTGCTTCACTATTGTTGGAAAGTGTGGCAGTTGCGCCAGCAGCCAAAAACAATTGTTCAAGTAATAAAACACGTTCATTTGCAACACCGTTTGAACCAAAATACATAGTTTGAATATTACCTACATTTTCAATTACTCCGGGTTTTGTCAATCGTGATACAATGTAAACACAACCGTCCAATACAAGGTTGCCGGGATACGCTGCATTGATTCGATCTTTACTGTCTACACCGTTTAGCAAGGGCAAAACAATTGTTTCAGCAGTTATACAGGGTTTTAATTGTTGCAGCGCCTGTTCCAAATCAAAACTTTTTGTAGCCAGTATAATAAAATCAACAGGGCCTATTTCGGAAGCGTTATCACTTGCAATTTTTGGTTTTGAAATAATTATGTTTTCGCCGCTTATTATTTTTAAACCGTGGTTTTTTATTTCTTGCAAATGCTGACTTCTTGCAAAAAAGCAAATTTCAACTTGCGAATTATTTTCAAAATGCTTGGCCAACAAGCCACCAAAATAACCACCAACACCACCAATTCCGGCTATAAGTATTTTTGTTTTCATAAATGATAAATTGTACTGCTTGAGTGATTTTTAAATGGAACAAAAGCTTGCCTACTGCCGCTTGATTAATTTAAAACGGTTAGTCGATACCTGCTTCAATTCAGTCACCATATTTTTTCATAAAGTTATTCACGCTTGTTGTAACGGGTAAATTTGTTCCAAATTTTTTATCTTGAATTGGTGATTCAGCTTTTAATTTTAAAGGAATATGTCCGGACCAAATGTTATCTAAAATACTTTCATCTCCGGCAGGGCCTTCATTCCGAATTTTTGCTGAAGCTTTCTCTATTTTAATTTTTAACACCATCGTTGCCTCAATTTGAGCAGCTGTTCCTAAACCAACTTCATTCCATCTGCCTTCGATTATATTTTCGGTAATTAATTGCATCCCTTCAATACGTTCGTTTTCATCACTAACAAGTGTAGCTTTTCCAAATAAAATGACCGAACGATAATTAACAGAAGTATGAAATAGCGACTTGGCTAGAACCAGTCCATCTAAATGCGTAACCGCTATACAGGCGGTTTGCCCATTTAGCAATTGACCAAACATAAAGTTCTTGTTTGAACCATGAATATAAATGCAATCTTCTTTTCGACCATAAGCCGTTGGAATCATCATGGTTTGACCTTCGTGTTGAAAGGAAATATGGCATAAAAAACCGGCATCTAAAATAGCGTAAACGGTTTGTTCATCATTAACTTCTCGTTTAGCGCCGCGAATTACTTTATTGAATTCCATAGGTTAAAATTTATTATAATAATAAACAGCATAATTTAAATGTTGATCACCTTTGTTATTGATTTGTTTGCCTAAATAAAAGCAAAGTTCAAAACCCGCTAACAAGGCAAGTGGGATCGGCTTAATATAAGTTTGTATCGAATTGGAGCGATTCAATTCAATTGCAGTGTATAAAGTCCAACTAGCTAAAAATCCTCCAGCCAAACCTAACAACCAATAACTTTCTTTCTTGTTTTTTTTATACTGCAAGAATCCTTTCGCGCAGTTATCATTTTTATTGAGCAATAAAGGCTCAATATTTTTTCCTAACAATCCCACACGGCGCCATTGATCAAAACTACTGTGTCGATAGAAAATCGTATAATAAGAGGTAAATTTTACATTACCTATGTTCCTAGTTGAAATGGGTCTGTTCCAAACTACGTTCCCACGCTTACCTATATACAAAGAATCTTGATGTAGCGTTTGTGCATGCGTTTGTAGAATTGAACAACAGCATAAAATGAAAATACAACGAATAAACATAATCGCACTTATTGTGAGTTGGCGCGTTGAATTTCTTCTGCGGTGCGAACTTGTTTACCTCGTATATTTTTGTTTCCAAATTTATAGGAGACACTTATACGATAAGGGTGACCATCGTAAGAATATTCAACGGTATTATTTAGTTTATTTGTTTGTAGCCAATAAGCTCCTGCAAATAAATCTTCTGCATAAAACGCAATTGTTAAGTTTTTAT
>JAHEYX010000116.1:0-6131 GCA_023251415.1 Chitinophagales bacterium | reverse complement strand
AAAATTCATACTCACCATTTTTGACCAATATATTAGGTCACGTTGGCGTGGGGAATAGTAATAACCACTAATTTCGGCAGTGAACGTTTTTTTCTTATTCAGGTAAATCGTATTGTTAATTTCTGTCCAATAATTAAATCCGGAATATTTAGATTGACCCAGGTCCTTATTGGCAATAAAGGTTACTGTTCCACAATTTATACTGCCATTCAGTTCCCACCATTTTGTGGGTTGCAAAGAACCCTCAATTTCTAAAGCGAGCACTTGTTTATTTCCCAGGTTTTTTCTGGAAACCACATTTACTTGTTGAATCGAATCAACAGTATATATGCGATCAAAATAATTAGCTATAGCATTATACAAAAGGGTAACATTTAAATTGGTTTTGTAGATGTAACCAATTTTTGTTAAGTAGTTATAGGATGGTTGAAGAAACGGATTACCTTGCATATAGTTGTTAGGCGAATAATAAAACCGAAAGGGATTGAGGAATGAATAATTCGGCCTGCTAATTCGCCGGGCAAAACTTAAATTCAAAACAGTGTTTTTATTAATAGTATACTGCACCACAGCAGAAGGAAACAATTTGGTATAATCAACTGTAGTGGTTTGAACTGCGGTTATTGAATTACCATTTCCTTTGGTTCGTTCTGCGCGTAGACCGGCACTTACATCAAATTTTTTATATGCTTTATTAGCAGTTAGGTATACCGCCTCAATTTCTTCTTTATAAATAAAATGATTTGATTTAGTGGTGTCATTGAAATAGGTAGAACCTAACATTGTTTCGTACAAATTATTTAAATCATTTAATGAACGAGAAGCTTTTACTCCAAAATTTAATTTAACAGATTTCAAAGGGATATCGAAATCTACTTTAGCCGATTTAATTTCGGTAATTGGTGAACCGGTCATTCGATTACTGCTTTGAAGTATCGCTCCATTTAAAGGATATTCATTGCTAATGGTAAAGTCACGATGCTTATCTCCTTTTTGTTTATAATAATCAACATCAATGTTCATTTTTTTACCGGTCGAATCAAAACGGTATTCATAATTTAAGTTGGTTGTTAATTTACCCAAGTACTTATCAGTTGTTTTTCCTTTTGTCCGAATAATGGAATCTAAGTTTGTATTCAAATCATAGCTTGTTGCTGTTATTGTTTCATTATTGTTCAGCCAACTGAATGCCTCGTTTACCATAAACCCAATAGTTGATTTTTTATTCAAGCTATAATCGGCGCCTATTTGTATTCGAGCATAGTCATTTAAATAAGGATAAGCAACATCTTGATGCCAAAATTGATTCGGAAAATGGGTGTCGGTGTAGGCATGATAAATCCAACCTTGTCGGCCAACATTAGCGTTGGTATACCAATTTAAATTATCCTTCTTATAATTTAAAGTGGTGCTTAAAGTAGGAAAAGCAACCGGAGTGTTGTATTCACAAGCAGCAGCAACGGAGCCCTTAAAACCAACTTGTTTATTTTTTTTCAATACGATATTAATTATTCCGGCATTGCCTTCTGCATCATACTTTGAAGAGGGCGAGGTGATTACTTCTATTTTAGCAATATTATCTGCCGGAATACTGTGGAGCAATTGGCTTAAATCATCTCCACTTAATTGTTGTAATCGACCATTAATCATAACAGCAACCGAACTTTTACCCAACAGCGATATTTCATTTCGTGAAACCATTACTCCCGGAGCCTTTTTTATTGCATCCATCGCATCGCCACCTGCTGCACCAATACTATTTTCTACATTAAAAATAGTTCTATCGGCTTTGTATTCGACAATAGGTTTTTTTGCAGTAATTGTTACTGTGCTTAAGTTTTTATTGCTTGAAGCGGGCAAGATGAAATTATAGGATTTGCTGTCATCCAAAGGTTTAATAACCGACTCAAAAGCAATTAAAGAAACTTTAATGAAATGCGCTTCGGGAGCGTTGCTTAATTTGTAATAGCCAATATTACTGCTGAATGTTGCAAGTATAATTGTGCTATCACTTTTTAATAAACTAATTTGAACATTGGCAAGCGGTTGATTTTTAGTGTCTACAATATATCCTTCTATAAAATTTGTTTGAGCAAATGTCAGAAGCGGAAATGCGAGCAGCAATACTAAAAGGAGGTGTTTCATAGTTGTAGTGGTTAAGTAAAGGACTAACAAACGTATTAATTAATCAGTAAAGGTTTGTTTAAAAGCGTTAGGAATGATGCAAAATTAGGGGGAAGAAAAACTACAATACAGATACAGTTTTGTTATTTTTGACCAATACAGTTTAGTATGAAAAAGAAAAGTGAATCTATTTATTTGCAAATTGCAAACACTATTGAACATCAAATTAAAAAGGATGTTTTGAAAATTGGCGATAAGCTTCCTTCCTTGCGCAGCTTATGTAATGAACGCGGCGTAAGCCTTAGTACTGCTACACAAGCTTATTTAGAATTGGAAAGCAGAGGCCTCATTGAATCACGTCCGCAATCCGGCTATTATGTTTCTTATGCGCACAAGCATTTTCGTAATTTACCTGAAGTTAGTCAACCCATTATGGCCAAGCGTTTTGATAAAGTGGAGGATATTATGAGTGTGGTTATTCAAAATTTTGAAAAAGCACAAACGTATTTATCCAGCGCAAGCCTATCAGCCGAATTAATTCCGATTGCGAAATTGAATAAATCACTAATGGCTGCAACACAATCCTTAAAGGATAGTGGTGTAAATTATAGTAAGGTCGGAAGTGTTAAGCTCAAAACACAAATTGCTAAACGCTCACTTGCTTGGGGCGGTAAATTACAAGCAGAAGATATAGTAACAACCGGTGGCAGTATTGATTCTATTTCTTTTTGTTTATTGGCATTGACTAAACGCGGCGATACGATTGTCGTTGAAAGCCCGGTCTATTTTGGCATACTTCGGTTGGCACAAAGCTTAGGCTTACATGTTATAGAATTACCTACACATCCGGTTACAGGCATTGAAGTGGATGCTTTGAAAAAAGTTATTGAACGAAAGAAAGTAAAGTTGTGTATTTTGATTTCTAATTTTAGTAATCCAATGGGGTCATGTATGCCCGATGAAAATAAAAGGGCAGTAGTACAATTAATGGAAAAACATCACATTCCATTAATTGAAGATGATTTGTATGCCGACTTGTATTACGGAAGTCATCGCCCTACTTCGTGTAAAACCTATGATGAAAGCGGTATAGTATTGTGGTGCGGATCATTTTCAAAAACATTGGTTTCAGGTTACCGTGTGGGTTGGGTTGCGCCCGGTCAATTTAAAGAACAAGTAGAACGCACAAAGTTGTATCATTCGATGTACAGTAGTACCATAACCCATGAAGCTGTGGGCAATTTTTTAGAAGTGGGCAGATATGAAAATCATTTGCGAAAGACACGATTGGTATTGCATCGAAATTCATTGCAAATGTTAAGATGCATCAGCGAATATTTTCCAAGTGACACAAAAGTTACACGACCATTAGGGAGTATGAACTTGTGGGTGGAGTTAAATAAAAAATCAGATGTTATAGAATTATATAATAAAGCGATAGCCAATAAAATAAGCATTACACCCGGACGAATGTACACGTTGCAAAATCAATACAACAATTGTTTTAAATTAAGCTATGGGATGTTGTGGAATGAGAAAATAGAAAACGCCATTAAATTGTTGGGGAAGCTAAGTGTGAAATAAGATAGACGTTATGGCAAAGCGGTAGTGTGAAGAGCATACGGTACAAATCTTAATCTGAATTAGAATCAGAACCAGTATAATTGAATAAAGTGCTGTACGAACAGTACAAGTTCTTGTAATTTTCAACCGCGATTAGTAATTAATTCTTTCGTTTTTTAAGTTCAATTATTGAGCAATATCATGTGCTTATCCAACAAATGTTACAAATGAAGGAGTGAATTCCATTTAATATTGCATCCTAAATCAAAGGAAATGAAGTATATAATTATTGGAGCAGTTGCCGGTGGTGCTAGTGCAGCCGCTCGTTTACGTCGAATGGATGAACAGGCCGAAATTGTTGTTTTTGAAAAAGGGGATTATATATCGTACGCCAATTGTGGTTTGCCTTATTATATCGGAAATGTTATTAATGATCGCAATGCGTTGTTTGTAACCAATGCGATTTCATTTAAACAACGATTCGCCATTGATGTGCGCATCCAAACTGTCATTACAGGAATTGATCCAATTGCAAAAACGGTAACTGCCATGGATTTGAAAAGCGGCAACGTGTACACCGAAACGTATGATAAATTATTGTTAGCTCCGGGAGCCGAACCCATTCGTCCGCCATTACCCGGAATTACCTTGCCGGGTATTGTAACCTTACGCAATGTGATGGACACCGATTCTATAAAAGCCTTGGTACAACAAAAACAAGTGAAACGTGTAGTAGTTGTAGGCGGTGGATTTATTGGGTTGGAAATGGCTGAAAACCTTCACCATATAGGTCTTGAGGTAACTGTAATTGAAATGGGCAATCAAGTTTTGGCTCCCTTGGATTATCCTTTGGCGGCAATGGTACAACAACATATTCGCACCAAAGGGGTTGATCTGCAATTGCAAACTGCTGTTACTTCATTCGAAAAAAAGGGCGAACAACTTCTTATCAACTTAAATAACGGCAAACAACTAACTGCCGATTTGGTGGTGTTGTCGATTGGTGTTCGTCCGGATATTAGTTTAGCGCAACATGCCGGTTTAACAATCGGTTCGGCTAAGGGGATTTGGGTCAATTCATTTATGCAAACATCCAATGAATCAATTTATGCGGTTGGTGATGCAATAGAATTTACCAATCCGATTACCGGAGTTTCGATGAATACCTATTTAGCCGGCCCGGCAAATAAGCAAGGACGTATTGCTGCCGACAATATGGTTTTAGGGAATCATAAAAAATACAACGGTGCAGTAAATACAGCTATTGTAAAAGTGTTTGATTTAACAGTGGCGGCAACCGGAATGCCGGCAAAGCAATTGGCTAACTTACAAATAGCCCATCAGGTTTCTACTTCACATCATAGCTCACATGCCGGTTATTATCCGGGTTCGCAACCGCTCAGTATTCAGCTGGTTTTTGATCCAGAACAGGGCCGACTTTATGGCGCACAGATAGTGGGTTATGACGGGGTCGATAAACGCATCGATGTGTTATCTTCGATGGTTCAACACAACGAAACAATTGACGATTTAACGGCTTATGAACAAGCTTACGCCCCGCCTTTTTCTTCAGCTAAAGACCCAATTAACATGTCGGGATTTGTGGCAGAAAATATTATGACCGATCGATTACGTGTTTTTTATTGGGACCAGGTGGCTGCATTGGACGAAAACACACAATTAGTAGATGTGCGTACAGCAGAAGAGTTTGCTTCCGGAGCAATAGCTAATGCCATCAATATCCCTTTGGATGAATTGCGCAATCGGATGAATGAACTGCCAACCAATAAACGTATCGCTATTTATTGTCAAGCAGGCTTGCGAGGGTATATCGGACAGCGGATTTTACGTCAACGCGGCTTTGAACAAGTGATGAACCTGTCAGGAGGCTATCAATTGTATAAAAGTTGTATGCAAGAACAAGGCTTGTTGAATGAATAATTACGGGTATTAGGGATTGATTTTACCCTTGTTCAAGCATCGAAAAATTACTGTAATTGAACGCAGCACAATAAAGGACTTTCTTGTCCTTTAACATATATAAAAAATAAAATATTCAAAAGTCTTGCAATTTAAATTGGAAAAGTTTAATTTTGGTCAAACAATCAAAAACTTTATCCGATGCAGACAGGCAATTCTTTTCAAGCAACAGCCCTAACAGGTGTAGAAAGCGGCAATTTAAACGCAGCCACAGCAGCTAATTTTGAGCTTGATGCGCAAAAACAAAAAGAGGCAGTACGTAAATCACGTGGATTTATGTTAGTTGGAGGGGGAAGTTTTCTGGGGTTTTTAAGTGTACTTTTGTCAATACTTAATCCGGTGCCTGAATTATTCAATGTATTCTTATACGGCTTCACGATGCTTTCTATTTGCATCATTTTGCCCGGATTTTATTTATTATTTGAACGAGGCGAATAAGCTTCATCGTGTTTATTTTTCGTTAC
>JAHEYX010000115.1 GCA_023251415.1 Chitinophagales bacterium | reverse complement strand
TATTACACCAATTTGTTGAAGGAAGCCGGAATCATACTCTATGGAAGAACAACCTATGAATTGATGCGTTTTTGGCAAACTTTTATACAAAACCCCAGTGGCGAAAAAGCAATGGATGATTTTGCTGTAGCTATTGATGCCATTCCTAAACTGGTATTTTCAAACAGCTTAAAATTGGATAGTCCGGAAATTACGAATTGGCACAGTGCACAATTAGCCACCCATGATTTGGCCACAAGCGTTAAGGAACTAAAAGCAATAAACGGAAAGCCCATTGCAGTTGGCTGTAGAAGTTTGTTGATCCAATTATTAAATTTGAATTTATTGGATGAATTGCAATTGTGTTATCATCCGGTAATTGCAGGTAAAGGATTGCCTTTGTTTGAAAATTGCAAGGCAATTGATTCCTTAAAGTTAACTAAAACAAAAACATTTACCAGTGGTGCAGTGATTCATTATTATAATGTACTGCATGCTGCTCATTAACGATAATTATGAATGCTAATACAACTGAAGGTGTAACTCCAATTGAAAAAGGATATGCCCCAATTAACGGACTTAACTTGTATTATGAAGTGTATGGAAGCGGTAAACCATTGGTTTTGATTCACGGTGGTGGTTCAACCATCGAATCTAATTTTGGCAGACTAATTCCGGTATTAAGTAAAACGAGAAAATTAGTAGCTGTTGAAATGCAAGCGCACGGACATACGCCTGACAGAACTACTGCTTTAAGTTTTGAACAAGATGCTGCTGATGTTAGTGCTTTGCTAGATTATTTGCATATCGAAAAAGCGGCTGTTTTGGGATTCAGTAATGGAGGAACCACAGCTTTGCAATTAGCAATACGACATGCCGAAAAAGTAGAACACTTAATTTTATGTTCGGCCTTGGCTAAACGGGCTGGCATGCCGAATTGGTTTTGGGATTTTATGAATCAGGCTAATTTAGAAAATATGCCGGAGCAATTAAAGCAAGCTTATTTGAAGATAGCGAATGATGAAGTAGGTTTACAAACCATGCACGACCGGGATGTAAAACGCATGCTAGATTTTATGGACATCCCCGATGAATTGATTGCTGCAGTTAAAGCAAAGACCTTGCTTGTTTCGGGTGATAAAGATGTGGTTTTACCGGAACATACATTGGCATTGTATCGACTATTGTCTAACTCGGCACTTGCCATTTTACCGGGCGGACACGGTGATTATTTAGGTGAAATAACTACTATAACTGCGGGTGAAGATCAAGTGCAACTGTTTGTTGCTATGGTAGAGAAATTTTTGGATCAATAGTTTCGAAATACTTACAATTATTCGGTTTTAAACTATTTATATTATCCTTTATACAGTCCCTAAAAAGCGATAAGATAGTTTACAGCAGAATAAATAATTTGAAGCCAGTGTAGTGCAAAAGTATATGGTGCTATTTATTGATTCAATAAAGGGTATAAAATTCCTTAATTGATGGCTAGTCAATTTGATAAAATTGAAAGGACGTAAATAAAATCGTGTTTACGTCATTTGATTATAAAGAGAAGTTACAATCCCGAAGGGATGGCATTATACTAGCAAACATATCAACAGAGAATTTTAGAATCCCGAAAGGATGACATTATGTTCGCGTCGATATAATGTCGCCCTTTCAGGGCTTGGGGGTTAGTGGGGTGGCATTTTTGCTAGTATAATACCGCCCATTCTGGGCTTTGATTTGTCAATAAGAGAAGCTGATCGTTTTATAACAATCATACATTGTTGATTGAAAGACCGGGATTAGACGTGATAGTATAAATTAACTGTGCGTATATTCTCCTTCCGCCATATCGGCGGGCCCTCCAATCTTTTATTTTTTATATTATTGTTGGCGGGCAGGTTGATTGTGTCACTCGAATTAAGAAATAGCTTGTTACGGAGAAGTTAAGCGTACGTCTCCCCGCCAAAATGCAATCGGCGGGCAGGCTGACTACGCTTGCTCGTTTCGCAATCTCTGATTGCGTTGTGATTGATAAAAGCGTGTTATATCCTAAGGTTTACGTAATTGAATTGAATCCTTGCTTTTAACAATGCTTTCGTTTTAATGGATTCATTTTAATAACCTACATAATCCTAACGTGTAACATTTCATTATTTAATTATCTTCTTACTTTCTTTGTCCCTGCCCGCCTCGAAACATAAAATATGGTATTAGGATTAAAGTATATTACATTGTCTAAATGTATTTTTAGTACGTCGGCAGGCGGGTTGAAACAAAGAAAGTCCCGCACAAACAGCAGCGGGATTGGAGTTCAGTATTCTTAGGTTGGACTTTGTATCGATTGCTCCAATAACAAAAATGCTTTTATAGCATGTAATAAAAGCGGCTGTAGCATTATTTCGATTAATCTACACTTTCGCTTTAGGCAAAAGAAACAAGGCGGAGAGGTGGTTTACCCCAAACCGAGTTTGGAAGCCGCTGGTGTTTCTTTTCGCTTGAGGCTCGCCCATAAAGCCGAAAGCGTGATTAATTGACGAAATAATTCTAAGGCCAACATTTGTTTCCACAAGAACATTTTTAATTCGTTTCCATCTTTAGAGCTTCCCTCTACTTCAGTGTATACCACTTTTTACTCGGTTTTAAACCATTTACACATGCTTTATTATAGCCCCCTGATAGTATTTACCGCTCGACTGTCAGCTCGCACTTCTTGCCTGTCAGCTCGCACTTCTTGCCTGTTAGCTGGCACTTCTCGACTGTTAGCTCGTACTTCTTGACTGTTAGCTGGCACTTCTTGCTTGTTAGCTCGTACTTCTTGTCTGTTAGCTGGCACTTCTCGACTGTTAGCTCGTACTTCTTGACTGTTAGCTGGCACTTCTCGACTGTTAGCTGGCACTTCTCGACTGTTAGCTCGTACTTCTTGACTGTTAGCTGGCACTTCTTGCCTGTTAGCTCTTACTTCTTGTCTGTTAGCTCGTACTTCTTGACTGTCAGCTGGCACTTCTTCTCTGTTAGCTCGCACTTCTTGCTTGTTAGCTGCGTTTGTAAGCGTGTTAGGGCAATTTTTAAAAGGAGTAGTTTAATGTTTAGTTGATTAAAAATGAATTACTTATGACTACAACCCGGGTTTAAATAAATTGAATTCACCTAATTTGGTAAAACAAGCCTTCCCCCGATTTTCTAATTGACTGCAGTTTTTTTTATGTCCTGTTGGAATACAATGATCGATAATAGTTTAGGTTGCTAGTAAACTCGAGTATGCTAAAAGGGAAGTCGAGTTCGCTATTTACGGACTCGAGTAATCTAAAAGAGTAGTGAACTGGACTAAAGAGTAGTGGACTACACTAATAGCGAAGTCGACTGGACTAAAAGCGTGGCGTTTGAGGCTTTTAGTATAAAGCGAATGACTCAAAGCGTATCCGTTAACGCTTTTAACCTCACGCGAAAGGCAAAAAGCGTCTCCGGAATGACGAAAAGAATTTCCAGAAAGACGAATAGAATTTCCGTTGACGCTTTTTGAGTAAGGCGCCTGACAAAAAGGCTTTCCGTCGACGCTTTATAAGTAAGAGTCGAGTCAAAAAGCGACTCCGTCGACGCTTTTCGAATTTCCGGAAAGACTATTAGTGATTCCGTTGACGCTTATAGTGTCAATTTGTCAACAGGGGTTAACGAAAATAGGGGGTAAAGTGTCTTCGATAGGGTTTGGAGCCTATGAAAGTGTGTTTTGAAAAATTACCCCTGATTAAAGGCAAATTTTGATTAGTTAAAGGATGATTTATATTTTTAGTAAAAAGCATATTTGCTTGAAAATAGTGAAAGGCTTGTTTTAATATTCTTCTAAACTCAAATCCTCGTTTTTGACGAAGTTGACGTTTTATTTCTTTGGTTTTTTAACTGGCTCATTACTTCATACCCACATCTCGTTATTTAACTTTATTCTTACTTTCTTTTCCTTAATGAAAAGAAAGTAACAAAGAAAAATCAAGGCCTGTGATATGAACCTGGCAAAAGCTACCAAGCATTTTTTCTTGCAGCGCTTACCAAAAGTGTACGGTAAATTGGTTATTCTTGTTCATCACGCTAATTATTGTTATTGCTTATTCTCGAGTTTCAATGGTGGCGCTTCCTCATCAAATTTTCTTTTAAAATACAATAAGAAAATTTGAGGCAAACGCGCAAAAATTCATGCTTGTATGCCTTTGGCATAGTGTTTTGCTCAGAACCCTATCAATGGCCAACATTTGTTTCCATGAAAACTTTTTTAATTCGTATCCATCTTTAGAGCCCATTCGTATGTGGTTTGAAAAATTGCCCTCGATTAAAGGCAAATTTTGATTAGTTAAAGGATATTTTATATTTTTAATGTATGAAGCGGATATTATTTTTTGCAGTATTGCTATTTGTTGGCGGAGTTAAATTTGGTTATTGCCAAAATGATTCAATTTGGATGATGGAGCGGACAGCCATCGCATTTAGTGATACAGGCTTAGTGGTAGATTCTATTCATTATACTGGTTACGGGGTACAACATGTGTGGTGTGATGCACAGTTCAATGATAAATTTGGTCATTTTATGTTCGGTTCAAATGGAACTTATCTAAAAGATTCCAGTTTCCAAACTATGAATAATGGCAACTTTTTTAATTGGAGTCAATATACTTGGCAATATATTTAATCATCAGGTGATATACCCTCTCCTAAAGGGGCTGTTTTTTTACCTCATCCTGGCGATACCAATTTGGTATATTTGTTTTATTCAGATTTAACCTTTTCAATTAATGGACATTTGATGCCTGAAAAGGTACGCTATTTATTAATTGATAAGCGCTTAAATAACAATAAGGGCAATGTTGTTACTCAAGATCAATATGTGTTTTGTTGTGATACATTGCGAGATGGGTCGTTACTTACAGTTAAACATGGTGATGGTAAAAGTTGGCGGTTAATAATCAAATCTATTTATAGTGATAAGTTTTATAAAGTGCTGATCGATTCATCCGGAGTGCATTCTGCAATAATTCAACATATTGGCAAGCCTTATGCCGACCTTCAACAATTTGCACACCCTGCCGGTGATATCAGTGAAGATGGTGAATTATTAGTTTATATTAATGAAACTGCAAATTGGGACACTGCCAAGGCTATGATTTGTTTATACAATTTTAATCGATGTACTGGTGAATTATATAATTTTCGCTCCTTTACATTTCCGCAAAAATCCGCTGTTGATACCATGGTAGCCATGTCACTATGTCTTTCTCCTAGCAAGCGATTCTTATATGTAGATGATTTAATTAGTTTATGGCAACTCGATTTAAATCAATCAGATCCATGGGCTAATCGAATTCGTATTGGAAAATATAGAGGGGAGCAATTACCTTATTCGACGTATTTTTATCAAAGTAAACGTGGTCGTGATGGTAAGATATATGTCACAAGTTATGGTACTAGTTTTTATTTAGATGTCATTAATAATCCGGATTCACTTGGTTTTTCCTGTCATTTTGTTCGAAATCAAGTAAGATTGGGTTCATATAGTGGGAATTTATATCAACAAAATGCAGGCGCTTTACCTAATACACCGAATTTTAGATTGGGAAAGTTAAATTGTCCGCCTATAGGTTTAAATACCATAACTAAAGAAGATGCTATTTCTTTAAGCCCTAACCCGGCAATAGCATCTATTACTATAAAAGCAGCAGATGCAGGAACCTATCAACTAACAATATTCAATTCGCTTGGATGTGTTGTTTACAAAGGGGCATTTAGCGGTAATGAACTTGAAATTCCTACTACTAAATTTGCGAATGGTTTGTATCATATACAGCTTCAACATAAAAACAATCAAACGAGCAGCCTTTCATTTATTGTTCAAAAATAGCAGTTATTTAAAATGGAGTTTTAATTAGGGACTTTAATATCAAATGAAATAATTATTTCATCCATTCAGATGCAGTTACATTTGAATTATTCAACTAGTACACAAAACCCGCTCACTTCACTTGCAGTTCTTTATTGTATTTGTTTTTGTATTCAATAGGCGATAAGCCGGTGATTTTGCGGAATACTTCACGGAATGCTTTACTGTCGGCATAGCCAACTTCATACATCACTTCTTGAATGGTTTTGCGTGTACTTTCGAAGGCTTTTTTAGCCACTTCTATTTTGATACGTTGTACGTATTCATTGGGCGTATTGCCGGTGGCTTTAATAAAGCGACGATCAAAATTGCGGCGACCTATGGCATATTTGGCCGATAGCTCTTCTATGGAAATGCGTTGCGTTAGGTTGTTTTCTAAATAGGTTTGTGCTTCTACAATTACTTCATCGTCATGCAATTTCTGTCCGGAAAATATGCTAAACGGCGATTGACTTTTACGATCCAAATCAATTTGAAAAACTTTAGAACAATAAATAGCCGTGGCTCTATCGTAGTATTTTTCAATTAAATAAATCATCAAATGAAGAAAAGAATAGGCGCCTCCATTGGTGTAAATTCCATTTTCATCGGTTATTAATTGATCGGTTTGTAAATGCACTTTCGGATAACGTACCCGAAACGCATCAGCCGCCGCCCAATGTGTAGAACACGCTTTACCATCTAACAAACCGGTATTAGCTAATAAAAAGGCACCGGTACATATACTTGCTAGTTCGGCACCTAAAGTATACTGCTCAGTAATCCACTTGGTGATCAATTGGTTTTCTTTAATGCTTTTATCAAAATTATGATTCAAGGAGGGTATAATAATCAAATTGGTTTTCTTAACAGCTTGAATGGTTGTTTGCGGTTGCACACTAAATAAACCTCCATAGAAATCTACTTTACGACTTATGCCAACCAATTGAATGGCAAATAATTCAGATTTGTGTGCTTGTTTCCAAAACTCGTTGGCTTTAGTAAATAACTTATAAGCTCCAACTATGCTGCTCAGGTTATTGGATTGTCCTTGCGGAACGAGTATACTTAAATGTTTCATGTTTTTACTTTGAACAAAGATAGGGTAGAAGCTTGTCCATATCAACCCCTTAGAATGTCTAATTTACACCTTATTTCGGAAGTAAATGGACACTACATTTGTGGCTTAATCACTAAAAAAATAATAAAATGAATTCTACTTCAACCTTAGTTAAAATGATTTTAGACAGATGGTCAAGTGCATTGCAAAGTTGCGATAAGTTGCTGAACAGTTTAACTGACGAGCAATTAAATCAAGCCACTGCTCCTACCAAAAACAATGGCATTTACATTTTAGGACATCTCATCGCGGTTCATGATGATATGATTCGATTGCTTGGTTTTGGTGAAAAAGTAGTGCCGGCTTATTTCGATGTATTTATTAAAGCGCCGTATTCAGCCGATGCAACATTACCGAATGCAGCGGAGTTGCGTTTAAATTGGACAAAAATGAATGAAGTGTTAAGTCAAAAAATGAATGCCTTATCCGAAGCAAATTGGTTAGAAGCACATACCGCAGTTTCTGCTGAAGATTTTGCAAAAGAACCGCATCGCAATAAGCTAAACATTATACTTACACGAACTACGCATTTAACTTATCATACCGGACAATTAACTTTATTGAATCGTTAATATCATTTCATTTACTTATTTAAATTTTAGTATAAATGTCAACTACTAATTTTACTACAACTGTTTTGGTAGATGCCCCTGCAGCAGCAGTTTATAAAGCAATCAATACTGTTGCCGGTTGGTGGCAAGGCGAAATTACCGGATCTGCCATGCAAGTAAACGATGAATTTACGTATTCTATGTTGCCGTATCATGTTTCGAAGCAAGTGGTGCTCGAGTTGATTCCCAATAAGCGCATTGTATGGTTGGTTACGGCAAGTGAACTATCTTTTATTTCGAAAAAAGATGAATGGACCGGAACTAAACTCTGTTTTGATATTACCACCAAGGGCAATCAAACACAAGTACAATTTACGCACGAAGGTTTAACCAACGACATTGAATGTTATGAAGCTTGTTCTTCGGGATGGAGTGGATTAATTCAAAAAAGCTTGACAGCATTTATCGCTACAGGCAAAGGAGTGGAGGTGTTTTAACAAAAATGGTATGCTGCGGCAACGAGATAGGAGCGGGTAGCCTCCGCTTGTGGTTTTAGCGGAGCTACGAGCGGATAGCGTGGCGCCAAGTCCTTGCAGTTTTTTTGAAAGCGAAATTGCTCAACTATTTTTGCCGTATATTAGGAAAGCGCAACTTGGCGGCCGCCCACAAGCAATTATTTTAGTAAACTCAAATTGCCGTGTAATTGGTAATGGGTGCCTTTGATTGATTCGGCTTGCAATTGCCATACGTACACATCAATTGGCATTGTTTTGCCTTTATAAGTGCCATCCCATTTGCTTTCGGTACTGTTTGCTTCGAATACTTTATTACCCCAACGATCGTAGATGGAATAATTGATGCTAGCTATGCAAACAGTCAGTGGTTGAAAGAAATCATTCACGCCATCGCCATTTGGAGAAAACGCAAGTGGCACTTGAACATTACCACAATCGCCATTCACTTCAATCGTAATGCAAGCAGTATCGGAACACTGAAACGAATCGATACCAATTACACAATACTGCATCGTACT